>JANMMR010000070.1:0-9536 GCA_031373455.1 Rhodoferax sp. | reverse complement strand
AAATCGAGAGGTTGTTTCGACGCCTCAAGGGCTTCCGAAGGATATTCAGCCGCTTTGAGAAGCTCGACATCATGTTCATCGGCTTCATCCATTTCGCGCTGATCATCGAAGCGCTTCGGTTGTGTTAACAGGCCCTAGTCAAACTATTAACATCCAGGTTAATAGTTTGAGAAATAATTAACACCCATGTTAACTATTGCGCCAATTTGCGGAAAATTCGACAAATTTCAAGAAAAATAGGCCGCTAAGTCACGTGAAATGGTCATTTATTGCTATATAAAATATAGCAAATCAAATTCACGCCAACAAATCTACGCGACATCAACGCAACATCACCCCACCGCATCCGCCGACTGACGCTGCAACATGGCCAGGCCGCTGGCGATGGTGGTGCGCAGCTCGCGGCGGTCACAGATGAAATCGATGGCGCCTTTTTGCATCAGGAACTCCGAGCGCTGGAAACCTTCGGGCAGCGTTACGCGAACCGTGGACTCGATCACACGCGGGCCGGCGAAGCCGATCAAGGCCTTGGGCTCGGCGATCACCAGGTCGCCCAAAAAGGCAAAACCGGCGCTCACGCCGCCCATCGTCGGGTCGGTGAGCACACTCACGTAGGGCAGGCCTTTTTTGGCGAGCCGCGTCAAGGCTGCGTTGGTTTTGGCCATCTGCATCAAGGAGAGCAAGCCCTCCTGCATGCGCGCGCCGCCCGTGGCCGTGAAGCAGATGAAAGGCACTTTTTGCTCGATGGCCGAGTGCACGCCCCGCACGAAACGCTCGCCCACCACCGAGCCCATACTGCCGCCCATGAACTCAAACTCAAAACAGGCGGCGACCACGGCGATGGATTGCACCGCACCGCCGATGACGACCAGCGCATCGGTCTCGTCGGTGTTCTCCAGCGCTTCCTTGAGGCGCTCCGGGTATTTGCGGCTGTCCTTGAACTTGAGCGGGTCAATCGGCAGCACCTCCTGGCCGATCTCGTAACGACCTTCGTTGTCCAGAAACGCATTGAGCCGCGCCCGCGCGCCGATGCGGTGGTGGTGGCTGCAGGTGGGGCAGACGTTCTGGTTTTGCTCGAGGTCGGTCTTGTACAACACCGACTCGCAACTCGGGCACTTGATCCACAAACCTTCGGGCACGCTGCGCCGGTCGGCCGGGTCAGACGGCTGGATCTTGGGAGGAAGCAGTTTTTCAAGCCAGGACATGGGCGTTTTTCCTTTGTTGCGCGATTATGAATCCAGCGCGGCGCGGATTTCCTTGAGGAAATTTCCAACCGCGGGAACCACGCCGTCGCGCGGCTGGTCAGCGATGATCTGGATGATGCGGGTACCGATCACCACCGCGTCAGCCACTTTGCCAATGGCTTTGGCGGTGGCCGCGTCGCGGATGCCAAAACCCACGCCCACGGGAATGTTCACATGCGCGCGGATGCGCGGCAGCATCGCCTCGACCGCGCCGGTGTCCAGCGTGCCCGCGCCGGTCACGCCCTTGAGCGAGACGTAATAGACGTAGCCGGTGGCGATGCGGGCGATCTGCGCCATGCGTTCGGGCGTGGAGGTGGGCGCCAGCAGGAAGATCAGGTCCAGCCGGGCGGCGCGCAACTCGGCGGCGAAGGCTTCGCATTCTTCGGGCGGATAATCGACCACCAGCACACCGTCCACCCCGGCGGCGGCGGCGTCGCGCACAAAGGCGCTGGCTTGGCCCGCTGAGGCGTGTTTCTGGTTGTAGCGCTCGATGGGATTCGCGTAGCCCATCAGCACCACCGGCGTTTGGGTGTCTTTTTGGCGGAAGTCGCGCACCATTTTCAGAATCTGCACCAGGCCAATGCCAAAGGCCAGGGCTTTGTCGCCGGCCTTCTGGATCACCGGGCCGTCGGCACTGGGGTCTGAAAACGGCACGCCCAGTTCGATCACATCAGCCCCGGCAGCAACCATGCCGTGCATCAGCTCGGGGGTGATGTCGGGGAACGGAAAACCGGCGGTGACGTAAGGGATCAGGGCTTTACGGCCTTGCGTTTTGAGTTTGGCGAACGTCGTGGCGATGCGGCTCATTTGGTGAACTCCACAACTTGAGTGCCGCCTTTGACCCCGCCTTTGACACTTTGCCCCTGGCAACTTGGCCGGCAGAAGAAATCGCCGCCGCTCAAATCCGCTACGGTGCCAATGTCTTTGTCGCCACGGCCAGACAGGTTGACCAGAATCGACTGATCCGCGCGCATGGTTTTGGCCAGCTTCATGGCGTAGGCGACGGCGTGGCTGGATTCGAGCGCGGGGATGATGCCTTCGGTGCGGCACAGGTAGTGGAAGGCTGCCAGCGCCTCTTTGTCGGTGATGCCCACATATTCGGCGCGGCCAATGTCCATCAACCAGGCGTGTTCGGGGCCGACGCCGGGGTAGTCCAGGCCGGCGCTGATGCTGTGGGTTTCGGTGACCTGGCCGTTGTCGTCTTGCAGCACGTAGGTGCGGTTGCCGTGCAACACGCCGGGGCTGCCTTTTTGCAGCGAGGCGGAATGTTTGCCGCTCTCCAGGCCTTCGCCGGCGGCTTCCACACCAACCAGGCGCGTGTTTTTGTGGCCGATGTAGGGGTAAAAAATACCCATGGCGTTGCTGCCACCGCCCACGCAGGCCACCACCACATCCGGCTGGTCGCCCTTGCAGCCTGCGGCCTTGAGCATCTCGGGCATCTGCACCAGGCATTCCTTGCCGATCACGCTCTGGAAATCGCGCACCATCATCGGGTAGGGGTGCGGCCCGGCGACAGTGCCGATGATGTAAAACGTGTTGTCCACATTCGCCACCCAGTCGCGCATGGCTTCGTTCAGCGCGTCTTTGAGGGTTTTGCTCCCGCTTTCCACCGGCACCACGGTGGCGCCCAGCAGCTTCATGCGGTAGACGTTGGGGCTTTGGCGTTTCACGTCTTCGCTGCCCATGTAGACCACACATTCCAGCCCGTAACGCGCGCAGATGGTGGCCGTGGCCACGCCGTGTTGCCCCGCGCCGGTCTCGGCGATCACGCGGGGTTTGCCCATGCGTTTGGCCAACATGGCCTGGCCGATGGTGTTGTTGATCTTGTGTGCGCCGGTGTGGTTGAGATCTTCACGCTTGAGGAAGATCTGCGCGCCACCCTGCTCGCGGCTCATGCGCGCAGCGTGGTACACGGGTGAAGGGCGGCCAACAAAATGGGCCAGCTCAGACTCGAATTCGGCGATGAACGCCGGGTCATGCTGGTACTGCGCGTAGGCGGCTTTGAGTTCGTTGACCGCGTGGGTCAGGGTCTCCGAGATGAAACTGCCGCCGTAAATGCCGAAGTGGCCGGCTGGGTCAGGCTGGCTGTATTTTTCCTGTAAGTGCTGTGTCATGGGGTTGTCCTGCAAGGCGTTTGTCGGCAGCGCGCACGGCTGCGACAAACTGGTTGATCTTGCCGGCGTCCTTGATGCCCTTTAACGTGCTTCCGTCAGGGCCATCGGCCTCGACGCCGGAGCTCACATCCACAGCCAGCGTTTTACAACGCGGCCGCACCTGCAAGATGCCGTCGCCCACGTTTGCAGCATTCAGCCCACCACTCAAGACGAGGTGAGCGTTGACGTTTGGAGGAAGCAGTGACCAATTGAATACCTTGCCGCCGCCGCCGTACCCCTCAACATGCGCGTCGAGCAGGATGGCCTGGGCGTTTGAAAAATCGTGGGCGTATTTTACGAGGTCGAAGGCCTGGGCGCCAGCGTGCAGGGGAATGCGCGCCGCCCGCAGGAAAGCGCGGCGTCCGCCCAAGGTGGCCTCTTCACACTGCTCGGGCGACTCATCGCCATGAAACTGAAGTGTGGCTCTCGCCAAATAAGCATAGTTAGCTATTATGTTGGTAGCGCCTTCGTTGACATACAACACCACCGGCGTCACAAAAGGCGGCAAACGGCGCGCCAGTTCGGCGGCGCGCTGGATGGTGATGAAACGCGGGCTTTTGTCGTACAGCACAAAACCAATCGCGTCGGCACCGGCTTCCACAGCTGCGTCGACGTCCTGCTCGCGCGTGAGACCGCAGATCTTGATTCTGGTACGCGCCATGGGCGCGGAGAATCCGCCGCCGGGCCGCCCCAAGGCGGATTGCACCCCCTCGGGGGGCAGCGCAGCAGACGCAGTCGCAAGCGTGGGGGCGTATGTCATGGAATCCAATCATACGCAGGTGTGGAATCAGGCAGGCCCCAATCGGCGGCGTAACGCGGGCCGAGGAAATACAAGCCGTCGGGCGAGAAGGTGGGTGCGGCGATGTCGCGGCGGCGCGCGGCCAGCACGGTGGCCAGCCAGTCGAGCGTTTGCCGGCCCGTGCCCACGGCGATCAGGCAGCCCATGATGTTGCGGATCATGTGGTGCAAAAAGGCGTTGGCTTCAAACTCAAAGCGCCAGTAGTTGCCGCGTTTGGACACGTCAATGCGCTGCAATGTTTTGACCGGCGAGAGGGCCTGGCAACTTGAGGCGCGAAAGCTGGAAAAATCATGCTCGCCCACCAGGAGCGCCGCCGCCTGGCGCACGGCGTCCAGATCCATCGCCTGGTAAACCCAGCCGACGCGGCCGATCTCCACACTCGGGCGCACCTTGGAGTCCAGCAGCACGTAGGCGTAGCGCCTGGACAAAGCGCTGGCGCGGCAATGGAAGGAGTCGGGCACATTGGCCGCCCACTGCACGGCGATGTCGCGTGGCAGCAGGGCGTTGACGCCACGCACCCAGGAGTGGGGCTCGCGTGCCAGCTGGGTGTCGAAGTGGACCACCTGCATCAGGGCATGCACGCCAGCGTCGGTGCGGCCGGCACACAGGGTGGTCACACGCGCCGGTTTTCCGGTGTTTTGGAGCGCTGCTGCGGTGTCAAGGCCACTGAATTCGGCCAGGGCTGCTTCCAGCTTGTCCTGGACGGTCAGTCCCGAGAGCTGGCTTTGCCAACCCTGGTACGCCTGCCCGTTGTAGCTGATGCCGAGAGCAATCCTCACGAAACAATCATCGGCCCGGGAAAGTCTGCGCCTGCAGGGCTCAGCTCAACCTAACTCAGCTTGGACAGCGCCTGCTGCGCCTTGGTTTTGACGTCGCCCGAGGCTTCGAGCAGCACTTCCTCTATGAGGGCGCGCGCGCCATCGGTGTCACCAATGCTGCTGAACTCTTCGGCCAGCGAAAGTTTGGTAGCCAGCGGGTCTTCCAGCGGGGTCGCGGCCGTGATGGGCGAGGTGGCGTTGGGGTCGGTGCCAGGTTTGGCGTCACCCAGATCGAGCGACAGCGAACCGAGGTCAAATTCCATCAGGCCGGGCGTGGGCAGCACCGGTTCGGCCGCCTTGGGAACCGCCAGTGGCCCGGCGATGGTGGTGCCGAAGCTGACAGCCGCCTGGTGTTTGAACTCTTCGGTTTCAACCGGCGAAGGCTCGAAATCGAGGCCGTTGTCGGCATCCGAATCGGGCGTGGGCATGAGCGGGGCAGGGCGGGAAACCTCGCCAGAGTTGCTCAAGCCTGTGACGCCCGGCAGGCTGAATTCGAGGGGCGAGGAACGCGTGGAGGGCGACATGGACGAGCTGACAGTGGACGGGCTGGTGGGCATGTCAAAGTCCATGTCCAGCGGCACAGAACCGGAATCAACGGCGTTGAGGGCCGCGGTTTGCTCCGCGCCACTCAAATCGCTGATGACCTTGGCGTTGTCATCGTCGAGTGAAAAGTCGAGGTCCAGGTCGAAGTCGAGGTCGACCGCGCTGCCTGCTGCATGCGGCTGGGCGTTCATGGACGTGGTGGTGGCATTGAAGCTGTTGCCCGCCAGCGCCACGGTGGCCATGCCCACCGCAGCGGCACCGGCTGCGACCAGCGGCACGGTCGAAGTGCCCTGGCTGGCGCCCGAAGCGGGCGACGCGGGCGACGTACCTGCTGCGTTGGCTTCGTTGATCATGTCCAGCGAGGCTGGCTGGGACGCAATGCCCACGGCCACAGAGGGGTGGCCCCCTGGCATGTAGAGCGGGTTGGAGGGGTCAATGCTCAGGCCGAGATCGCAAATGCGCGTCCAGTCGGCGCCGGCGCCATTGGTGAGTTTGAACGCCTGGTTGGCGGTGAGCTCAAAGTTGCGCGTGTCTCGGCGCTTGGCGTAAATTTCAAGCAGCTTCTGGTGGATGGCGATGCGTCCGCTGTTGGACTTGAGTGCTTCCTTGAGGATTTCTTCGGCCTGCACGTCGCGCCCGTACGCCAAATACACGTCGGCCTCGGCCACGGGATCCACATCGTCGGCCGCATCAAGCTGGCTGGGTGTGTAGACCATTGACGAGCCGCCGGCCTGGCTGTCTTGCGTGTCAACGCGCTGGCCGCCGCTGCCGCCAAAAAACGAGTCGGGCTGCAGGCGGCTTTCCAGGAAGGCGCTGTCGAGATCCTGCGCTTTTTTGCGTTGACGCGAGCGGTACACGCCAAATCCGGCGAGCAGGGCCACCAGGCCCACACCGGCAGCCGGCACCAAGGGGTTTTCGGTGAGCTGGTCGATCAACGAAGATTCGGCCACCGGGGCCATCTTGACGGCCGGTTTGACCGGCGCGGAGGCCGTGACCGCAGGTTTTGCCACAGGCGCTGCCGCAGAAGCACCCGTTGCAGCGGGGGCAGCCGCGGGAGCAGCGGCCACCACCCCGGGGGTGGGCAGTGCGGTTGTGGGTGCCGTGCCGGCGTCTGTCTTGGCGCCCGCTGCCGCAGTTGCAGCCGGTGCAGCAGGTGAAGCAGGCGCGGAAGCCGCACCGAGTTTGGACAACTCGGCGATATTTTTGGACACAGCAGCGTTCTTGGCGGCTGCGTCTTTGGCGGCCAGGTCCAGGGCCACCTTGTCGGCGTTGGACTGCGCCGTGACAGCGCCTTTGGAGAGCGTGAGTTTGTCTGGCGCGGCCGTGCCGGCTTTTTTGTCGTCAACCTTGGTTTGCACGCTGCCGCCTGACTGGCGGTCTGCCGCGGCGACTTGCGCCGTGGGTGCCGCAGCGGCGAGTTTCTTGCGGAAGTCGCCGAAGTCGCGGCTTTGCGCGATCACGGTTTGGGTGGCTTCTTTCGGGCCCAGCGCGCTGGCCTGTTCCGGCGTGGGAAGGTTGATCACTGCGCCGCTCTTGATGCGGTTCAGGTTGCTGTTGATGAAGGCGTCGGGGTTGGCGCGCAGCAAGGCGACCAGCATCTGGTCGAGCGACACATTGGCCGGTTTGGCGGCCATCGCAATTTTGCTGGCGGTATCGCCCGGCTTCACGACGATTTGACCTTCGCCGGCGGTCGCCGGCTTGCCACCTTTGGCCACGGCGGGCGCGCGCGCAGTGGGCGCTGAGCGGGGTGTTGCGACCGCGACCGAAGGACGCGCGGGCGGCGCGCCGGGCGTGACCACGGCTTCCTGCACGGCAGGCGCCGCAGCTTGCGCAAGTGCAGACGGCGCAGCGCGCAGGTTCGGCGGATCGAACAACATGGTGTAGTCACGCACGATCCGGCCACTGGACCAGTTGGCCTCAAGGATCATGTCGACAAACGGGTCGTTGACCGGGCGGTCACTTTGCAGGCGGATGAAACTGCGGCCATTGGCGCGGCGCTGAAGCGTGACGCGCAGGCCGGACATGGCGGGGTTGTAGTCAAGCCCCGCAGCGCGGAAGGCCTCGGGCGTGGCAACCGTGGCCCTCAGCGAGGCGGCTTCTTCCGCGTTGATCTCCAGAACGTCAATTTCTGCGCGCAGTGGCTCGCCCAATGCGGACTGCACGACGATCGGACCCAGCGAGAGCGCATGGGCCGACGGCGACAAGCTGATCAGGGCGGCAGCCACTGCAGAAAGCGCCGTGTTCAGTGAGGCTCTGGACCACGTTCGGGACCTTGATTTGGACATGGGATTCAATTGGCAAGCCTCCGGTTTTCTCGCATAGGGCAACTATAGCTGCCTAAGCGCTGAAAAATGGGCGCTGCGACGGCACTTTGCCTGACTGCTTCAATCATGAAAAGTACCATAACATCAATGTCTTAGGCTGACAAGCTAAGAAACCACTTAAGTGCTTGGCAGCAGCCCGCGGGGTGCCTTGCGGGGTGCTTTGCGTTGCCAATCGGCAACGCCCCGTCAAAATCAGGCGGCCAGCAATATCCGTAGCATGCGACGCAGCGGCTCTGCGGCTCCCCAGAGCAACTGGTCGCCAATCGTGAACGCGCCAAGGTATTGCGGCCCCATCGCCATTTTACGGATGCGCCCGACCGGAATCGACATGGTGCCGGTCACGGCAACGGGTGTCAGGTCTTTCATGGTGGCTTCGCGCGTGTTGGGCACCACTTTGACCCAGGCGTTGTCGGCGGCGATCAGGGCTTCGATGTCGGCCACGGGCACGTCTTTCTTGAGCTTGAAGGTCAGCGCCTGGCTGTGGCAACGCATGGCGCCCACGCGCACGCAAAAACCGTCGACCGGCACTGCCTGGGTTCCGGCGAAGCCCTCGCCCAGGCCCATGATCTTGTTGGTCTCGGCCATGCCTTTCCACTCTTCTTTGGAAACCCCATTGCCCATGTCTTTGTCGATCCAAGGGATCAGTGAGCCACCCAGCGGCACACCGAAGTTGGCGGTTTCGTCCGCCGACAAGGCGCGCTGCTTGGCGATCACCTGCCGGTCGATCTCCAGGATCGCGCTTTTCGGGTCGTCCAGCAAGCTGCGCACCGACGCATTGAGCGTGCCGTATTGCGTCAGCAGCTCGCGCATGTGTTGCGCGCCGCCGCCGCTGGCGGCCTGGTAGGTTTGCGTGCTCATCCATTCAACCAACCCGGCTTTGTACAACGCGCCCACGCCCATGAGCATGCAGCTCACCGTGCAATTGCCGCCGATCCAGTTTTTGCCACCGGCTGCCATCGCATTTTTGATGACCGGCATGTTCACCGGGTCCAGGATGATGACGGCGTCGTCTTTCATGCGCAGCGTGGAGGCGGCGTCGATCCAGTGGCCATTCCAGCCGGCAGCGCGCAGTTTGGGGAAAACCAGGGCGGTGTAGTCGCCGCCTTGGGCAGTGATGATGATGTCGCACTTTTTCAGCGCGGCAATGTCGAACGCGTCTTTGAGTGTGGTTTCGTTTTTCGCCTGGGCCGGGGCTTTGCCGCCCGCGTTGGAGGTGGAGAAAAACACCGGCTCGATCAAGGCGAAATCGTTTTCCGCGATCATGCGGTCGATCAGCACGGAGCCGACCATGCCGCGCCAGCCTACCAAACCTACGGTGTTACCTGTTTTCATTGTTTGCGCCTTTCAAAATAAATCAAGCAAATCGAAACTTGGCTGATTCCCCCGGCTCGTCAGGCTCCGGGGTGGGCGCACAACGAACCAGGCTCTTCTAGCCCTTAATGGTGGTCGTTTTAGTGGTGGCAATGAACGCACCCAACACAACGCTTTCGCCAGCGGCAAGGCGCTGGGCGGTGTGGGAGAGTGCCAAAAATGCGTTCATGACTTGGCGAGTATAACCAAATCAGCCTTGCAACGCCCTGACAACAGCCTCGCCCATCTGGGCGGTGCCGACTTTTGTGGTGCCTTCGCTGTAAATGTCGGCCGTGCGCAAACCC
>JANMMR010000069.1:0-12186 GCA_031373455.1 Rhodoferax sp. | reverse complement strand
GGTGGTGAAACGGCCATGGCCAGGGTACAGTGCCCGGTGTTGTTCATACTCGGCAAAGTTGACCGGATGACGCCCCCGAATGCGGCGCAAGGTTTGATCAAGGCCGCACAGCGGCGCGCAGCGGCGGCCAAAGTCGTGATGGTGAATTCCGGCCATCACCAAATGACCGAAGCGCCGGAGGAAACCCTCGCGGCGCTTCGTGAATTTTTAAATGCGAAGGCTTAAGCCGTCAAATCCTTGATGGTCTCGGTCGGACCGTTGGTCTTGCACGACTTGATGCCGTTGTCGCGCCCGGACTCGTCCTTGTACATCTGGCTGGTGGCGATGACCTGGTTGTTGCCCGCCTTCAGGTTGAAGTAGGTACGCCCATCTTTGGCCGTTTCGCGGCTGTAACGCGCATCGTCCGGGCTGTTCTTCTGCACCGATGCAATGCCGTTGCTGGCAGAAGCCTTGGCTTCATACTGCTCGCTGCGAAGGATCACTTCGTTGTTGCCTGCTTTCAAGACAAATGAGAACTGCCCTTTGTCGGACTTGGTGAGTTCGTACCATCCAGCCATAGATGCTCCAATTGGTGGGTTGAGGAGTCCGCATAATAACCCCAGTGCCAAAGCAGCCTTTGGGCTGTGCGCCAACGCTGCAAACACCATGCCTTTCATCGCCACGCCACCCATGACAATCTCCCGCGCTCGGGAGATTGCCGCCAGCTTCGACCTGCGCCAACTGCCGCCTGACTTTTACGCCAACCCCTACCCGGTGTACGACCTGCTGCGCGAGACCGAGCCCGTCAAACGCATGCCGGATGGCTCGTACTTTCTCACGCGCCACGCCGATCTGGTCACCGTCTACCGCGACGCGCAAACTTTCAGCGCTGACAAAAAGCTGGAGTTCGGCGCCAAATACGGCGAAGCCTCGCCACTCTTTGCCCACCACACCACCAGCCTCGTCTTCAACGACCCGCCGCTGCACAGCCGCGTACGTAAGCTCATCATGGGCGCCCTCACCCGCCGTGCGATCGACGAGATGGAACCTGCGCTCATCCAACTGGTGGACACCCTGCTCGAGCAGATTGGGCGCCAAGGCGGTGGCGACCTGGTGGAAGACTTCGCCTGCGCCATCCCGGTCGAGGTCATCGGCAACCTGCTGGGTGTGCCGCACGCCGAGCGCAGCCCGCTGCGCGGCTGGTCGCTGGCGATTCTGGGCGCACTTGAGCCGCAGCTCACGCCCGCGCAGGAAGCCTTGGGCAATCAGGCGGTGAGCGAGTTCACAGCCTATTTAAAGGGCCTGGTGGCGCAGCGCCGAAAACACCCCGGCGACCCGCAACACGATGTGCTCACGCGGTTGATCCAGGGCGAAGGCGGCGCCGAACTCAGCGAAGCGGAGCTGCTGCAAAACTGCGTTTTCATCCTCAACGCGGGGCATGAAACCACCACCAATTTGATTGGCAATTCGCTGGTCGCGTTGTGTGAATGGCCGGATGTCAAAACCGATTTGCTATCAACTATAGAGCAAACTATTGATATTGTTCGAGAGCCTGATGTCGATTTGACGCACGCCATTGACGAATTTCTGCGTTTCGAGTCTTCCAACCAGTTGGGCAACCGCCGCGCCGTCAAAGACGTGTTGCTGGGTGGCCAGCACTTGCCTGCAGGCTCGCTCATCACCCTAGGCATCGGCGCCGCCAACCGCGACCCGGCGGCTTTTGAGAATCCCAACCAGCTGGATCTGTCACGCGGTGACGAATCCCAAGGCAAGCCGCCGAATCGCCACCTGGCCTTTGGTTTCGGCATCCACCAATGCGCCGGACTCTCGCTTGCGCGGCTGGAAGGTCGCATTGCGATTGGACGGTTTTTGCAGCGCTTTCCGGGGTACCAACTCACGGCGCAACCGCAGCGCGGCATGCGGGCACGGTTTCGCGGATTTTTGTCGGTGCCGTTTTCGGTTGGGTGATACTTTCGTTCGCCTTGAGTTTGTCGAAGGCAGCTTGACCGGCCACTGCTCAGCGCATTGGCAGGCGCGGACAGATTAACCTTTCACAGCGCCTGCTGTCAGCCCGGTAATGATTTGGCGGGCTGCGACGAAGGTGAAGATCAGCGGCGGTATGGCGATCAGGCTGCCCATGGCCATCACCCGGCCCCAGTCCACCCCCATGTCAGTGATGAACAGCGAGGCCGCTACCGGCAGGGTGCGGGTGTGGCGGTCGGTGAGCACCAGCGCCAGAATGAATTCATTCCAGGCTATGCGAAACGTAAAGATCGAGGCAGCGGCCAAGCCCGGTGCCATCAGCGGCAACAGCACCTTGGTGAATACCTTGATCGGCCCGCAGCCGTCGATGGCGGCCGCTTCTTCCAGCTCAATCGGCACTTGCAGCACGAATCCGTATAGCAGCCAAATCGTAAAGGGCAAGTTCACGGCGACGTACAACAAAACCAGGCCCCACAGGCTGTTGACCAGTTGCCATTCATTCCAGATCAAAAACACAGGAATCGCCAAAACCGCCAACGGAACCGTTCGCAACAGCAAGGTGCTGTAGGCCACCGCCTGCCGACCCGGAAATCGGAAACGGGCCAAACCGTAGGCCGCCATGCAGCCTAGCACCAAGGTCACAACCGTCGAGACCACGCCCACAAACAGGCTGTTGAGCAGATACCGGTCGAGCCGATCTTCTTGCAGCACAGCGCGGTAATTTTCAAAGGTGGGCACAAACAGGAAATTCAGCGGCTCGGCAAAGATATTCACCTGTAGGCGCAGGCTGGTGGCGAAGATCACCAAAATTGGCACGACACACAGAAATGCCAACACGATCAACATAGTGTAGTGGCCCACAACCAGCCAAAGCGGGCGTTTCATGGATGACTAATTCCGTTTGCCGGGCCACTCATCGGACTTCATCCTTCATCGGGTTGCTCAACCGCAATGCGCCCCAGGACAACAGTGCCACCACCACCAGCAAAAGCACCGATATGGCCGCTGCCACACCCAGTTGCTGCCCGACAAAAGCGGTTTTGTAAATGTGCAGCGCCAGAATCTCCGTGCTGTCGCCCGGCCCGCCGAACGTGAGCACGTAAATCACTTCCAGCACGCGAAAGGCATCGATCAGGCGCATCATCAGCGTGATGGCAATCACATGCATGATCATGGGAAGTTTGACACGAAACGTCATCTGCCACCAGTTGGCGCCATCAATGCGCGAAGCCTCAATGACCGAGCCATCCACATTGGCCAGCGCGGCAATCATCATGATGAAGACAAAGGGAGTCCATTGCCAGACATCGGCAATCACAATGGCGATAAAGGCCAGGCTGGGATCTGCCAGCCAGATCTGCGGCTGAATACCCGCCAAACCCAACACCGCGTTGATCAATCCAAATTGGGCATCAAACATATAGCGCCAGGCCAACCCAACGGCGATGGGCGCAATCATCATTGGCAAGATGAAAAGGGTTCGGAAGAACGACATGCCGCGCACCGGGTGTTCCAGCGCCAGCGCCAGGGCAATGCCCAGCATCATTTCGATGCTGACACACACGCCAGCAAACAAAAGCGTGGTCCACAAACTTGACCAGACCCGCGGATTGCCAAATGCCGAAACGAAATTGGACCAGCCTACCCATCGTGCGCTTGACCAGGGTGTGCCCATGCTCCAGTCATATCCCGCCAGTTGAAACGCCGAAAGCACCGGATACAGGCAGGCCGCCGCCATCACGGCGAGGGCCGGGCCCACGTACAGGAGGGCGATCCAGCGGGAGGTGCGCACAGCAGCCGACTCGTTTCAGGTGGTGCTTACTAGGGGGTCAGCGGGTGATCAGATCTTGTAGCCCGCTTCGCGCATGATCTGGGTAACCTGCGGCACCATGCCGTTCAATGCGTCTTCGGCACTCTTTTTGCCCGTCAATGCCTCCGAGATGCCCACGCCCAGCGCCTGCACGTTGATCTTGTCCCACACGGCGATGATGGGCCGCCAATCGGGGTTGCTGTATTGCAGGGCTTCCTTGAATACGATGAACTCGGGGTACTGGCGCACCAGTTCGGCATCGCCCAGGGTGGAGTTGCGCATGGGAGCGCCGCCCAGGCGGGTGACGGCTTTGTCTTGGGCTTTTGAGGTCAGCCATTGCATGAGCAAAAACGCTGCATCGGGATTTTTGGCATTTTTCGGAATCGTCAAACCCAGGCCACCCGATTGCGAGGCGCGCCGCACACCAGCCGGATGCAGCGCCCAGCTGACATTGCCCACCACTTTGCTGCGGGCCGGGTCGTTGACGACACCGGCCAGACTGGTGGAATCCAGGTACATGGCGGCCTGCCCCTGCAAGAAGGCCGTGTTGGATTCGCCTTGCCCATAGCCGGGTATGCCGGCCGGCCCCGTAGCCACCACTTCTTGCAAAAACTTCAGCGCGGCCACGCCCATTTTGTCGTTGAAGCGGGGCTTCCAGTTGGCGTCAAACACGCCGCCACCCAAGGGGTTGAGGTGCAGCAACCAGGCGTGCACGCACTGGTGGCCGGCTTGCCCACGCGAGGCGAGCGCTCCGATGCCTGATTTGTCTTTGAGTACCCGCAACGCCTTGCTGAAATCTTCATAGGTTTCAGGCACTTTCAGATCGAGTTTGGCAAAGACATCGCGCCGGTAGGCCAGCACCGAGGTTTCTGCGCCATAAGGCAAACCATACAACTTGGCACCCGGCCCGGCCAGATAACCTTTGGGGCCACCCACCAGGCCCAGATTTTCCAGGTAGATCGGGATGATGTCTTTCATGTCGTAGGTCGGGTCAGCCAGCGCCGGGTTGGCAAAGAACGGCTCCAGCGGCTGAATCAGATTCTTGGCGACGTATTCGCCCTTCCACATCACGATGTAACAGGCCAGGTCATAGTCACCCTGCGGCTTGGCCATTTCGAGCAGTTGTTTTTCTTTCAGGCGGCCGATGGCGAGTTTGTCGACTTCCACCTTGATGCCAGTCTCACGGGTGAACTCGGGCAACAGCTTGACCATGGCGTCGTAATGCGGATGGGCCGGTATGTTGATGGTGACGGTTTTGCCCGCGTACTTCGCGTAGCGGTTTTGGGCAATCGCCCCGCTGACCGGCAAGCCGGCACCGAAAACGGCAAGGGTAGTGGCATTGACAAAAGTTCTACGTTTCATGATGAAAGTCTCCTGGTTGGGATGAAGGTTGGGCGTTGAAAACGGGGGCAGGAATGAAGGCCTGGACAGTGATTCAAATGGATCTGAGGCGGCGTGGATGGAGTCCGGACTTCAGGGCCGCAATGCCAGACCGGTTTGGGTATCGAACACATGGAGTTTTTCAGGCGATACCTTGAGCGAAAGGCCTTGATGCAGCAGGGCATGGGCATCACCCGGCAAAGTGGCGGTGATGCGCTGCCCGGCGGCCTCGGCGCCGCTGGCGCTTTTCAAATGCCCCACCACCTGGCTTTCTGTCCCCAGGTATTCAATAACGTCTACTCGAATGGAAAAGCCGCCGTCTGTTGCTGGCTGCAGTGCTTGGGGCCGTATACCTACGGTGAGTGGCTGGTCAGGTGCCAACAGGCGTGAACGCAGCCAGGCCGGTGCATTGAGCGTGAAGCCGTCTCCGCGCAGGCGGCCCGCATCGGCTTGGGTACCCGCCGCTTCCTCAAACCGCACTGGCAGCAGGTTCATGCTGGGCGTGCCAATGAACGCTGCAACGAATAGTGAAGCCGGTTCATTGAACACCTGGGAGGGCGAGCCCACCTGCTGGATGCGGCCCTTGTGAAAAATGACGATGCGGTTGGCAAGAGTCATCGCCTCAACCTGGTCGTGGGTGACGTACAGGGTGGTTTTGCCCAGGCGCTCATGCAGCAGGGCCAACTCTGCCCGCATGTGGCCTCGCAACTTGGCATCCAGGTTGGAGAGCGGTTCGTCAAACAGGAACACCTTCGGTTCCCGCACAATCGCTCGCCCAATTGCAACGCGCTGGCGCTGGCCGCCCGACAGTTCCTTGGGTTTGCGCAAGAGCAAATGTTCGATGTTCAGCACCTTGGCAGCGGTTGCCACCTTGGCATTGATTTCCGCCGCCGGTCGGCCGGTCAGGCTCAGGGAGAACGACATGTTCTGCGCCACGTTCATATGCGGGTACAGCGCGTAGTTCTGGAACACCATGGCAATGTCGCGCGCCATGGGGTGGGCTTGGGTCACATCGCGTTCGCCAATGAAAATCTGGCCGGCAGTCACTTCCTCCAGGCCCGCGACCATGCGCAAGGTGGTGCTTTTGCCGCATCCTGATTCGCCCAGCAAAACGACAAATTCGCCAGGGCTGACCGACAGGCTGAGTTCTTGCACCACCGTCACGTCGCCAAAACGTTTGACGACACCTTTGAGTTCCAAGCCGTTCATGATTGTGTCCCGTTCATCCCAAGGGCCGGCGAACGCCCCAGCCAATGGGAGCGCGGCGATTGCCGGGGTGGGTCGGGTCAGGGCCCCAAATAGCCTGGTAGGTATCGATGCAGCGCCCCGCGCGCTGGAGCCAGACGAAGGCAAAGGCCAAGGTAACCCACCATGCCAACAACAGCAGCAGCATCCAGCGCGGCGCGTTGACCAACACCAGGCCTGCGGCAATCACGCCCATCGATGCCACCAAAGCCAGCCAACCGAGGTATTTATGCAGCCTTTCAAAGTGAAGTCGCCAGGGCGTCATGTCGTAGTGGTCGCCCCGCATTTGTTCAGCGGTGGGGCCGCCCTTGCTACCGCGCGTGAGACCCGTGGCGACTTGCAGCGTGCCCAGCGTCACCACGAACCAGCCGGCCCAGGCGTGCAGTTGTGCCAGCGAGCCCCGGCCGGCGCCATGGCCATAAACGGTATAAATCCCCAGCAGCATGACAACAAAACCCGCCCACTGGAACACCCGGTGCACATGCCACCAACCGGTGTGATCCACCACTTTGGGCCAGTTTTGACCGGGTAAAACTTTAAAAAACCGCGCAGCCAGGGCACCCAAAGGCAACAAGAAGGCCCAGGCCAGCACCATGTTTCGCGCATGCCAAATCGCCCATGGTGCGATGTGGTGGTAGCCGGAGTCCACCAGCGACGCGTTCAACCAGTCCATGGCGCAGCCCCACGGGTGTGCAGTGTGATGCGGTAAAGCGAGGTGCTGGCGCAAATGAACAGCTCATTGCCGCCCGCACCGCCAAAACACAGGTTGCCTACTTTTTCTGGAACCGGTATGCGGCCGATGCGGGTGCCGTCCGGGTGGTAAATTTGAACGCTGTCCTGGCTGCTGGTGTACACAAAACCATTCACGTCCACCCGAAAACCGTCAGCCAGCCCGGGGTTCACCACCGCAAACACCCTGGGGCGGGCCAGATCTTGCCCGCCCACCACATCAAATGCCACGATGTGGTGGTTGCCAGCGTCGCCCACATCATTGCCACCATGCAGCGCAGCCGATGTGTCACTGACGTAAAGGATCGACTCATCGGGCGAAAACGCCAGGCCGTTGGGATGCACCAGAAAATCACTGACGATGCGCAGGCTGTTGTTGGCAGTGTCCAATCTAAAAACGTAACAACCCGGCAACTCACTGTCGGCGCGGTGGCCTTCACGGTCGCTCAAAATACCGTAGGGCGGGTCGGTGAACCAGATGCTGCCGTCACGTTTGACCACAACATCGTTGGGCGAATTGAGCCGCCGGCCCTGGTAGTGGCTGACCAGCACTTCATCCGGCAGGGCCCGGCCTTCGGACGCAAAGTGGGTGCGTGTAATGGCACGTAAACCGTGTGAACAGTGCAATAACGCGCCGTCGGCCTCCAAGGCGTGGCCATTGGTGAACTCAACCTGATCGCGCCAAATGCGCAGGCCCGATTGCGGGTGCCAGGCCAGCATGCGGTTGTTGGGGATATCGCTCCACAGCAGTTCGCCATTGTGGGGCAGCCAGACCGGGCCTTCGCTCCAGATAGCTGCTGTGCACAAACACTCGAGATCGCCTGCTGACGCAGCTACTGCAGCAAATCGGGGGTCAAGAATGTCGATGGAGGGCATGGCAGGAGAGCTTCACTTCATTGTGAAGAATGAATGTGTTACCGGTAACTAGTAGTAACCCTCGCGCCTGAACGTGCTTGAATTTCAATATGATTGCCGGTCTATGAAAAAGCTCCAGGCCAAAGACGCTACCGCCCTGCCCCACGGTGCGATCACCATGGCCGATGTTGCAGCGCGGATAGGGGTGTCAAAAATGACAGTGTCGCGCGCGCTGAATCGCCGCGATGGACAGGGTCGCAACGCCACCCAGGCCTTGCGCCAGCGCATTCTGGAGACCTGCCGGGAGATGGGTTATGTGATGGACCAGACAGCCCGCAACTTTTCCAGCAAACGATCAGGCTTTGTGGCAGTTATCATTCCAGCGCTGAACAATTCCAATTTTTCAGACACAGCGCACGGGTTGACCGCAGCCGTTGAAGCCAGTGGCTTGCAGGTGCTGCTGGGTTATACGGATTACGACGTCCAGACCGAGGAACGCTTGCTCAAAGCCATGCTGTCGCGACGCCCTGAGGGGGTCATTGTTACCGGCGGAAGTCACACCGCCAACTCGAGGTCATTGCTCAAAGCCGCTCGAATACCAGTGGTGGAAATGTGGGACTTGCTAGACGACCCTATCGAGCACGTGGTCGGATTTTCCAATGCGCAGGCTACCGCTGACCTTGTCAACCAGTTGCATGCCAAGGGCTACCGGCGCATTGCCTTCATGGGCGGTGCGCCGTCCAGCGACGTGCGCGGAGCTGAGCGGCGCCAGGGCTTTGTGCAGGCCATGGGGGCGCTGGGTTTGTCGGCTGAACACATCGTCACCGTTGGCCAGGCGCCGGTATCAATGGCTCATGGCGCGCAAGGCGCGGTTGAACTGGTGAGGCGGTGGCCGGATGTGCAGGCCGTGGTATGTGTGTCTGACCATGCCGCCTTTGGCGCCCTGATGGAATGCCAGCGCCAAGGCTGGGCTGTACCTGGGCAATTGGCTATCGCCGGCTTTGGCGGCTTCGAAGTGGCGACGGCCTGCCACCCCCGGCTCGCCACGGTGATGGTGGATTGCGTGCGCATTGGCCACACTGCGGGCGACCTGCTGCTGCGCGCCATCGACGCAGCGCGTCAAGGGCAGCGCCTGCCAGCGCAAACCGTGGTGATCCCGTTTCGCGTTGCAATGGGTGAAAGCACCTGATCGCGCTGCAGCCAGTTTCAAAAAGAAAGGTGCATCGCCATCCACACGTGGAGGGCAGTTTTGCTGGATTTTGGTGAACGTGATTCAGGCGCGCGCTTGAACCTTGCTAATAACGCAGTGCCTACTGCGGCTCCAGCTTCGCATCCCGCGCAATTTTCACAAACTTCGCCGTCTCGGATTTCACAAACCCGCTGAAATCCGCCGGGCTCAATTTGCGGATGGCGGTGCCGCCTTTGCTTAAGGAGGCGATGACTTCGGGGTCTGAGAGCGCCTTGTTCAGGTCAGCATTGATTTGCTGGGTGAGCGATGCGGGGGTCTCGGGCGGGGCCCACAGGCCGAACCACAGGCTCAGGTCAAAGCCGCCCATGCCCTGCTCAGCCACGGTGGGGATGTCATTGGCGGCATCGCTGCGGTTCAGGGTAGTAACGCCCAGCGCCTTCAGGCGGCCGCCCTTCACGTGGCCGATGGCCGCGTCCAGCGGGGCCATGTAAAAGGCGGTGCGCCCGGCCATGGTGTCTTGCATGGCCTGAGGCGAGCCCTGGTAGGGCACGTGCAGCATCTGGATGCCGCTGGTCTGGTTGAAGTGTTCGGCCGCCAGGTGGGTGGAACTGCCCAGACCGGCCGAGGCAAAGGCCACGGTGCCAGGTTTGGCCTTGGTGTCGGCCACCAGGTCCTTGATGCTCTGGTAAGGGCCGTTGGCGGCGGTCACCATCACGTAGGGGGTGAGGCCAATCAGCCCCACATCGACCAGCGGTTTGGCCAGGTCATAAGGCAGCTTTTTGTAGATGGCCGGGTTGGCCGAATACGAGGCCGACTGCACCATCAGCGTGTACCCGTCGGCTGGAGCCTGCGCCACCACACCGGTGCCCAGCAGGCCGCCCGCGCCGGGGCGGTTTTCCACCACCACGGGCTGCTTCCAGATCTCGGTGAGGGACTTGGCCAGGATGCGGGCGGCCAGGTCGGCCCCGGAACCGGCGGTGAGCGGCACCACCAACTTCACCGGTTTGTTGGGGAAAGCCTGCGCCTGGGCCTGGGCCTGGGTGCTGCCCAGCGTGAAGGACATGAGGGCGCAGGCGCCCGCCAGCGCGCTGACACGGCTCAAGAAGTAGCGTTTTTTCATGGAATTTCCTGAAGGTGAAGGGTGATCAGACTGGAGCCACCGAATCCAGAAACTGCCGCAAATTGCGGTTGAATATTTCTGGCTGCTCGATGTTGGAGATGTGCGCGGCGTCTTCGATGATGACGAACTTCGAGCCGTCGATCATGCGGTGCAGCACCGTGCCCTGCTCCACGGTGCAGGCCGGGTCTTGCCGGCCGCTCATCACCAAAGTGGGCGCCTTGATTTTTAGCAGCATGGTGGTTTGGGCCATATCGCACACGGCACTGGCGTTGGCAATGTAGCCTTCTGCCGGCGTGGCCAGAACCATCTGCCGTACCCGCTCGATTTTCTCCGGCGCACGGGCAATAAAACCCTCCCGGAACCAGCGTTTAATCGTGCCGTCTACCAGCGCGGCAACGCCACCGCTGCGGGCACTTGCGAGGCGCTCCTCCCAGAGGCTGCGTGGCGGCATTTCACTGGCGCTGTTGCACAGGCCCAGCGACAACACGCGCTGCGGGTAATTCGCGCCGACATACTGCGCAATCATGCCGCCCATCGAGAGGCCCACAACATGTGCTTTGCCGACCTTGAGCACATCCAGCAGCGCGACCAGATCCTGCGACAGCGAGGCAATGCTGTAGGGGCCCGGCGTCACGCCCGAGCGGCCGTGGCCGCGTGTGTCATACCGCAAGACGCGGTATTTGTCGGCCAGCGCCGGCACCGTGTCGTCCCACATGTTGAAGTTGGACATCAGGCTGTTGTTGAGCACCACCACCGGGCCGGCAGCCGCACCGTCCCACTGGTAGGCGATATCGACATCGTTCACACGCACGGTTTGTGGCATTCGGGTTCCAGTGTTTGACAAAAAATGGGGTACGGCTTGCGCAATGGACGTGCAGGCCAGCCGCGTTCGCCTGCGCCGGTTTTGATGTTAATGCAAGCTGTGGTGCAAAGTGGCGTCCAAAAGGGCGCGTGAGGGAAAGCGAGCAGGCGGATTTGGGCGCCCGATGGCAGAATGGTTTTATCGCAACCCGAATCGAACCTCCCATGAAATCCATCCTGAAGACTGCCCTTTTTTCCGCCGCAGCGCTTGGCCTGCTTGCAAGCGCGGGCGCACAGCAGCTCTCCATCGCCACCGGCGGCACGGGCGGTGTGTATTACCCGCTGGGCGGCGCTCTGGCTGCGGCCTTGCAGAAGAATATTCCAGGCTTGACGGCCACCGCCGAAGTCACCGGCGGCTCGGTGGACAACCTGAAATTGATTGGCAGTGGCAAGCCCTACGTGGCCTTTGCCATGACCGACGCCTCGCTTGACGCCTACAAGGGCGAAGACAAATTCAAGGGCCAGAAGGTCGCCATGAAGACCCTGATGGTGCTCTACCCCAACCGCATGCACGTGGTCACGATTGACGGCAAGGGCATCACCAAAATGGCCGACCTCAAAGGCAAACGCGTCTCTACCGGCTCCCCCGGCAGCGCCACGGAAGTGATGGCTTTCCGCGTCATCGAAGCGGCAGGTTTGGACAAAGACAAAGACATGAAACGCGAGCGCCTGGGCGCCGCCGAATCCACCAACGCCATCAAGGACGGCAAGATCGACGCGTACTTCTGGGTCGGCGGCCTGCCCACCGCCGCGGTGACTGACCTGGCCAACACCCCCGGCACCAAAATCAAAATGGTGGACCATGCTGAAACCGTGGCTGCCATGAACAAAAAATACGGCAATCTGTATGTGGAAGACAGTATTCCAAAAGCCATGTACCGTGGCATGGACGCTGACAACAAACAGGCCACGGTGATGAACATTCTGGTTGCGCCCGACAGCATGGACGAAAAAACCGCCTACAACATCGTGAAAACGATTTTTGACAAGAAGGCCGATTTGGTCGCTGCGCACAAGGAAGCAGAGAACTTCAAG
>JANMMR010000064.1:0-4250 GCA_031373455.1 Rhodoferax sp. | reverse complement strand
ACAACTTCCAGCGGGCCGATCATCGGCCCCAAGATCGGTAAAACCATCGCCGACTCCACACCGCATTGGCCTGCGGCCCCCACGCGCCCAAACGTGAATGGCCAAAGCGCCCCCAACATTCTGGTGATCATGTTTGACGACGTGGGTTTCAGTGACTTCGGCTGTTATGGGTCGCCGATACGCACGCCCCACATCGACGCGATTGCCGCACGCGGCCTGCGTTACACCGGTTTCCACACCACGGCCATGTGTTCGACGACACGCGCCGCGCTGCTCACGGGCCGCAACCACCACGCCGTGGGCATGGGCTGCCTGGCCAACTTTGACAGCGGTTTTCCGGGTTACCGGGGCAAAATCAGCAAAGAGGCCGGCTTGCTTTCCGAGATGCTGCGACCGCACGGCTGGCGCAACACCTTCGCCGGCAAATGGCATGTGACGCCGCTCACCCAAAGTGGCCCCACCGGCCCCTACGACGGCTGGCCTCTGGGTCGGGGCTTTGACCGCTTCTACGGTTTCATGGACGCCGAGACCGACCAGTATTCACCCGAGCTGGTGCGCGACAACACCCACATCGACGCGCCCGGAAGTTTTGAAACCGGCTACCACCTCACGGCGGATTTGGTAGACCAGACCATTCGTTACCTGGCCGAGCACCAGGCCGATGCGCCGCAAGCGCCCTGGCTGCACTGGCTGGCCTTTGGCGCCTGCCACGCGCCGCACCAGGCGCCGATGGACTTGATCAAAAGTTACGACGCGGTGTTTGAGCGCGGCTGGGACGTGGAACGCGCTGAACGGCTGGCGCGGCAATTGGCGCTGGGCATTGTGCCGCCGGGCACCGAACTGCCGCCGCGCAATGATTCGGTGAAACCGTGGGAGGCTTGCACAGCCGACGAGCGCCGCCTTTTCACGCGCCTGCAATCGGCCTACGCGGCGATGCTGGAGCACACCGACACCCACATCGGCCGCTTGATGGCTTACCTCGAATCCACCGGCATGGCCAAAGACACGCTGGTTGTCGTCATGTCAGACAACGGCGCCAGCCAGGAGGGCGGGCCGCTGGGCATGGTCAACGCCATGGGGCCTTACAACCTCAAGCCGGAGGACCTGGCCGAGAAAATCCGCCGCATTGACGACATTGGCGGGCCTGACACCCACAGCAATTTTCCGCACGGCTGGGCCATGGCAGCCAATACGCCGCTGAAGCGCTACAAACAAAACACACACGGCGGCGGCATCCGCGACCCCCTGGTGATGGCCTGGCCGCAAGGCATAGAAGCGCGCGGGGAGTTGCGCCACGGGTTTTGGCATGCATCGGACCTGGCGCCGACGCTGCTGGAACTGTGCGGCGTGACGGCACCGGACGCGATCAACGGCGTGGCGCAGATGCCCATCACCGGTGAAAGTTTCGGGGCCACGCTGGCGGGCACAGGCGACGGCACAAGTACGGGCAAAGTGTCAGCCGCGCCTGCCCGCACAAAGCCGCAGTATTTCGAGATGTTCGGCCATCGCGGCATCTGGCACGAGGGCTGGAAAGCCGTGGCCTTTCACCCCCTGGGCACACCCTTTGAGAACGATGTGTGGGAGCTGTACCACCTGGATCAGGACTTCGCGGAGTACCGCGACCTCGCCACAACCCATCCGCAACAACTCGAAGCGCTCAAGGCCCTGTGGTGGCAACTGGCCGAAGCCAACCAGGTGCTGCCGATGGACGACCGATTCGGCGTGCGCCTGGCTGAGAACGCGCGGCGCTACCACGCGCTGCGTCGCCAGTTTGTGTTTCACGCCGGCATGGGCCACCTGCCCACCGACGTGGCACCCGACGTGCGTGCACGAGACTATGTGATCGACGCCGATGTGCTGATTCCGCAAGAAGAGCATTCCGGTGCAGGAGACGGCGTGCTGCTCGCGCACGGTGACGCGACCAGCGGCTACAGCCTTTTCATCCATCACGGCCGCCTGGTGCATGACCTGAACGTGGGCGGTGTGCACCAGTTGTTGCGCTCACCGGGCAAAGTGCCGGCCGGGCGGCATACCCTGAGCTTTCAAATGGCGGTAGGCCCGATGGTGCTGACCCTGCCGCTGCCCCATCTGGGCCGGGTGATGGTGCCCTCCAGCCGCACCGGCATGTTGCTGGTGGATGGCGTTGAAGTTGCGCGCGCCGAATTCAGGTTCGGCTTCAACTCGATGATCTCCTGGAGCGGGCTGGACATTGGGCGCGACCGCGGCAGCCCGGTCTCGCACTACGCCGCGCCGTTTGAATTCAGCGGGAAACTGTTCAAAGTCATGGTGAATTTGGAAGCGCAAAAAAGCCTGCCCGACAACGCAGTCGCGCAGGCCGAATTGGCGCGGCAGTGATTGGAAGAAACCGGGGCGCCTCCAGCGTGCGCCCGCCCCAGGGCATATCAGGCCAGATCGAAGCGATCCAGATTCATCACCTTGCCCCACGCCGCCACAAAGTCGCGCACAAATGCCTCTTGCGAGTCACTGCATGCGTAAACTTCTGCAACAGCCCTTAGTTGCGAGTTTGAACCGAAGACCAAATCGACAACGCTGGCAGTCCACTTGACTTCGCCTGTAGTCCTGTCGCGCCCTTCCAAGACGCTGTCCAATGCCGCCGACTTTTGCCACTTGGTGCCCATGTCAAGCAGGTTCACGAAGAAGTCATTGGTCAGCGTTTCAGGCCGCTGGGTGATAACACCCTGCTGCGCCTGCCCGGCATTGGCGTTCAGGGCGCGCATGCCACCCACCAAAACCGCCATCTCTGGCGCGGTGAGCGACATCAGGTTGGCGCGGTCCACCAGCAGTTCGGCCGCCGAGCCGGTATGGCCTGCCTTGATGAAGTTGCGAAACCCGTCGGCCGACGGCTCCAGCACGGCGAACGACGCCACGTCGGTCTGTTCCTGCGAAGCATCCATGCGCCCCGGCGAGAAGGGAACCGTCACGTTGTGCCCGGCTTTTTTGGCCGCTGCTTCGACGGCTGCCGCGCCGCCCAGAACGATCAAGTCAGCCAATGAGAGCTTTTTGCCGCCCGACTGCGCCGCATTGAATTCCTTTTGGATGGCTTCCAGCGTGGTGAGCACCTTCGCCAGTTGAGCGGGCTGGTTCACATCCCAGTCCTTCTGCGGTGCCAGGCGAATGCGCGCCCCGTTCGCGCCACCACGCTTGTCGCTGCTGCGGAAAGTTGCCGCCGACGCCCAGGCCGTGGAGACCAACTGGGAGATCGACAGCCCGGATGCCAAGACCTTGGCCTTCAGCGCAGCAATGTCCTGCGCCGTGACCAATTCGTGATTGACCGCAGGCACAGGGTCTTGCCAAATCAAGTCACCCTGCGGAACCAGCGGCCCCAGGTAACGGGTGATGGGCCCCATGTCGCGGTGCGTCAGCTTGTACCACGCCTTGGCGTAGGCATCGGCAAACTCTGCCGGGTTTTGGTGGAAATGGCGCGAGATTTTTTCATACGCTGGGTCAACCCGCATGGCCATGTCCGCCGTGGTCATCATGGGGGCGTGGCGCTGGCTTGGGTCATGGGCATCCGGCACGGTGGCCTTTGCCGCAGCATCCTTGGGCGTCCACTGGTGTGCGCCTGCCGGGCTTTTGGTCAGTTCCCACTCGTAGCCAAACAGGTTGTCGAAATAGCCGTTGTCCCATTTGATCGGGTTGTTGGTCCACGCGCCCTCGATGCCGCTGGAAATCGTGTGAACGCCTTTTGCGCTTTCAAAGTTGCTGGTCCAGCCCAATCCCTGCTCGGTGACGTCGGCGCCTTCCGGGTCAGGGCCCTTGTGGTCTTCAGACGCCGCCCCGTGGGCTTTGCCAAAAGTGTGGCCACCGGCGGTCAGTGCGACGGTTTCATAGTCGTTCATCGCCATGCGCGCAAAGGTTTCGCGGATGTCGCGCGCCGAAGCAAGCGGGTCAGGCACACCGTCTGGCCCTTGCGGGTTCACGTAGATCAGACCCATTTGAACAGCGCCCAGCGGTTGCTCAAGCTCCCGGTCTCCGGTGTAACGCTTGTTGTCAAGCCAGGTATCTTCAGGCCCCCAGTAAATCTCTTCACCGGGTTCCCAGACGTCGGCGCGGCCCCCGGCAAAACCAAAGGTTTTGAAACCCATCGATTCCATCGCGACATTGCCGGTCAGCACTATCAAATCCGCCCAGGAGATTTTGCGGCCGTACTTCTGCTTGATCGGCCACAACAAGCGACGCGCCTTGTCCAGGTTCACGTTGTCGGGCCAGCTGTTCAGCGGCGCAAACCG
>JANMMR010000459.1:0-4640 GCA_031373455.1 Rhodoferax sp. | reverse complement strand
AAGGCCTTTTTCTTCGTCGGCCACGTCCGATTTGGCGGTAAGGAATATCACCGGTATGTCCGCCGTGGCCGGGTTGGCCTTCAACTGGCGGCAGACCTCAAACCCGTCGGTGTCGCCCATCACCACATCCAGCAAGATCAGCCCGGGCGGCGGGTCACCGAGCGCGATTTGCAAGCCGGTGGCGCCGTTGTTGGCCACCTTGACGCGGTAGCGGTCTTTGAGCAGACCGCTGATCAAGGCCAGGCTGTCCGGCGAGTCGTCGACCACCAAAACGGTGGCCTTGGGGGCGGTGGAGTTCATCAAATCAGTTTAATTGAGAAAATCAGGTGGTGCCGGGTGGCGTCGATTGAAGTTGAGTCGGGTTGAAATATGTCGAGCCAGGGCCACTCAGCGCGTCGCGCCTTGGGTCAGCCGGTCAATCAGGCCATTGAGCTCATCAAGCGAGCCAAACTGAATCGCCAGCTCGCCCATTTCTTCCATCCGGCCATGGCGTTTCACGCGCTTTTTCACCCGCACTTCCACCGCCGCTGCGAGCAGGTCAGACAACTCCTCTTCCACCCGTTTGGTGTCGCGTGATTTTTCTTTCTTCGGCTTGTTCGCCGTCAAGGTGAACTCGGCGCTGAGTTTTTTCACCAGGCTTTCGGTTTCGCGCACCGAAAGCTTTTTCGCGGCAATCTGGTTCGCCGCCGTGATTTGCGCCAGGCGCTCCAGCGCCAGCAGGGCCCGCGCGTGGCCCATGTCGATGTCGCCGGCCATCAGCATGGTTTGCACCGGCTCGGCCAAATTCAGCAGACGCAACAGGTTCGAGGCCGCGCTGCGCGAGCGCCCCACCGCCTGCGCGGCCTGCTCGTGGGTCAGGCCAAATTCCTTCACCAGCCGATGCAGGCCCTGCGCTTCCTCCAGCGGGTTCAAGTCTTCGCGCTGGATGTTTTCGATGAGCCCCATGGCGGCGGCCGATTCATCGGGCACGTCACGCACCAGCACCGGCACGCTGTCCAGCCCGGCCAGTTTGGCCGCCCGGAAACGCCGCTCGCCAGCGATGATTTCATATAAGGGTCGACCAGGAACGGCGTCCACAAACTGGCCTTTCGCAGGGGAGGGCCCCTGCGACTCCTTATTGCGGTGCAGCCGGGCTTGGTCGTCGCTTAAGCGACGAACCAAGATTGGCTGCATGATGCCCTGGGCTTTGATGCTCTCAGCAAGCTCGTACAGCGCACCTTCGTCCATGCGGGTGCGGGGCTGGTATTGGCCGGGCACCATGTCGCTCAGCAGCAGTGAAGCTGGAAAGCCGGGGCCGGATGGCCCCATGGCTGCGGCGGATTCGTCCACCGTGGGGCCGAGCAGCGCCTCCAAACCGCGGCCCAGGCCCTTGAATTTTTTCGTTGCCATGTTGTGTTCTCGTGCTTTCTCTTGGTTTCTTATGGTTTGACTTGTTTGTTGTTGGTCAGCGTGTACTGCCCAAGGCCTGCGTGACCGCCTGCCAGAGTGCACCGAGCTCGAGGTAAGGCTTCAGCGCTTCGCCGCCGGCCAGGGCGCTGGCAGCTTCATTGGCGGCCGTATGCACCAGCACCAGGTTGCCCGCGGGCCAGACATAAATCATCTGGCCATGGATGCCCTGCAACGTGAAGGCCCGGCTGGGGCCCGGAAGCAGCCAGAACTGGTAGCCGTAGCCGAAAAACGGCGTCGCGGTGCGGGGCCTGAAAGCTGCCGGCTGGCGCTCGGCGCTGGTGGCGTCCAGCAAATACGCTTGCGGCAAAACTTGCAACGGCTGGTCGGGCGGGCCGCGCCGGCCATCTTGTGCCAGCAGCAAGCCCAGGCGGCCCCAGTCGCGCAGGCTGGCGTTGAAGCCGCCATAAGCCTGCTCCTGGCCGTCGGCGCCAACTTGCCAGAAGGCGTCGTGTTCGGCGCCCATGGGTTGCCACAGCCACTCCCGCGTGAGCTCGGCCAGGTTGCGGCCGGTTGCCGCTGCCAGCACCCGGCCCAGCACTTCGGTCTCGGCGCTGGCGTAAACAAACTTTTCGCCAGGCGGGCTGTGTCGCGCCTCGATGGAGCGCAAAACGTCGATGGCCGTGCCGGCGCCCGGCCGGCCGCTGACTGCGCGCGACAGGCGGGCGATGTCGTCGTTGCCGTCATAACGCTCCGTGAAACGCAGGCCCGAACCCATACGCAGCAGTTGCTGCAGCGTGGTGCCGCCATAGGCGCTACCGGCCAGGGCCGGCACGTGGGTCTCGGCTTTGTCATCGAGCTTGAGCAGGCCACGGCTGGCCGCCGCACCCACCAGCAAGGAGGTGACCGATTTGGCCATTGAGAAGGAGATAAAACGCGCATCTTCCTTGCGGCCATAACGGTAGTGCTCGGCCACGATCTGGCCGTCTTTCAGGATCAGCAAGCCGGTGGTGCGCCGCCGCTCGAGGTAATCGGCCAGCGTATAACTGCGGCCCTCGAAGGTGTAGCGAATAACCGGCGGCGCTGCCATGGGCGGCAGTGGCTGAGGCTGCGCGGATTTGGCGACGGGCCGCACCACCATGCCAGGCACCTGGTCCATGGCCGACCACGAACCCACGCGGTACGGGTTCTGGTTCCAGTTGAAGACATTGCCGGTGGCACTGCCGATCGGGTAATTGGCACTGCGGCCCAGCAAGGCTTCGTCCGGCTCGGCGCGTACGGCGGGAGCCAACGCCAACGTGACGAAGGCCAGCAGGCGCGCGGCGCGATCAATCCTGTAGCTGTGCGTTTGCCTGGCCATGATTGGCTCCTTGTTGCAGCAAACCCAGCAGCTGCAGATGGCCGTCTTCCCAAGCCCCCAGCCCCGAATCGCCGTTGATATGGCCCAACGCCCCGGCCGGCACATGGCGTGCGCCCCACGCCGCAGCCATGCCGGCACCGGCCTGGGCCTGGTCAACCGGGTCGTTGCTGGAAGTGATGCAGATCGCGGCAAACGGCAAACGCGCCCCTTCAAAACGCCGCCAGCTGTGCAGTTCGGCCGGAAAACCGGCTTGTGCCAGGTCGGGCGGCGCCACCAGCAGCGCACCACGCACGCGCGCCGTGTGGCGCGAGAGGGCCGCCCAGGCCGCCACCAGGTGGCAACCCAGGCTGTGCGCCACCAGAACCACCGGCTGTTCAGCCGGCTGCGCCAGGATGGCCTCTTCCAGGCGCGTGACCCAGTCGCCCCGCAGTGGCCACTGCCAATCGTGTTGCACCACGCGCTCGTAGCCATGTTGGCGCTCCCAATGGCTCTGCCAGTGGGTGGGGCCAGAATCGAACCAACCCGGTAGAATAAGTATTTTGTTATCCATTTTATTCAAAAATAGATCAAAATTACTTAAATAAAGATAGCAATGTATCCATTAAATTCGTGACTTAGTGACGTATAAATTAACCATTTATAGATAATAAATAGTTATATCAAATTTTATCGATTCGTGCGATCATTTCCGCCGCAAACGCCACAAACGCCTGCGCGCCTTTGGAAGACGGGTCAAACGCCACGCCGGGCAAGCCGTAACTGGGCGCCTCGGCCAGGCGCACGTTGCGCGGGATCACGGTGTCGAACACCTTGTCGCCAAAATGGGCCTTGAGCTGTTCACTCACCTGCTGCTGCAAGGTGATGCGCGGGTCGAACATCACCCGCAAGAGGCCGATGATCGCCAGCTCCTTGTTCAAGTTCGCGTGCACCTGCTTGATGGTGTTGACCAGATCGGTGAGGCCCTCGAGCGCAAAATATTCACACTGCATCGGCACGATCACGCCGTGCGCGGAACACAGGCCGTTGAGCGTGAGCATGGAGAGTGAGGGCGGGCAGTCGATGAGGATGAAGTCGTAATCTTTCGCAACTTCAGCCAGCGCGGCCTTGAGGCGTTTTTCGCGGCGCTCGGCTTCAACCAGCTCGACCTCGGCCCCGGCCAGTTCTCGGTTGGCGCCCAGAATGTCGTAGCTGCAACCGGCTTGCACCAGCTTCTCGCTTTTGACCCGCGCCTCCGCGACCGAGGCGCCTTCCAGCAGCACGTCGTACACGCTGGTCTCCAGCTTGCGTTTGTCGACGCCCGAACCCATGGTGGCATTGCCCTGCGGGTCCAAGTCGACCAACAACACCCGCTGGCCGGCTTTGGCCAACCCGGCGGCCAGATTCACCGCCGTAGTGGTTTTGCCAACGCCGCCCTTTTGGTTGGCGATACAGAATATTTTTGCCAAGGTCATGGTGCCCCCACGCTCCTCCGCTGCGCGGGTCGCTGCCCCCCGAGGGGGCTAATTTCACTTGGGGCGGCCCGGCGTGAAATTGCAGGGTTTGTCATAGGAGTGGTTTTCATTTTGAGATGGCCAGGCGAATGCCGAAACCCAGCAGGCACAGCCCGGCGATTTTTTCCAGCGCGCGGCCCAGCATCGGGTTGGTGCGAAAACGCTCGGCCAGGAAATGCGTCAGCATCACCGAGGTGAGGCCGTAAAGAAACATCAAGGCGCCGCTGGTGATGGTCATCGCCAGGTAAGTGGTCATGCCCTGGTGGCGCGCCGGGTCGATGAACAGCGGGAAAAACGCCATGTAGAAAACAATCGCCTTGGGGTTGAGCAAGGTGATGAGCAAGGACTGGCGAAAGAAATTGCTTGGTTTGATGTCCAGAATCGGCGCGTCGCCGGGCTTGGCA
>JANMMR010000614.1:0-3291 GCA_031373455.1 Rhodoferax sp. | reverse complement strand
CACGGCCGCCTTGCTGGCGCTGTAGGCACTGGCGTTGGGGTTGCCTTCCTTGCCGGCCACCGAGGCGATGTTGACGATGCGCCCGTAGTTGCGCGTGCGCATGTGCGGCACGACTTCACGGCAACACAGGAAGACGCCATTGACGTTGACATTCATCACCTCCTGCCAGTCGGCCAGCGGGTAGTCCCACACCTTGGCGTTGGGGCCGGTGATGCCGGCGCTGTTGATCAGGGCGTCAATGCCGCCGCGCGTCAGGGTTTGCTGCACGGCCGCCTGCACGCTGGCCTGGTCGGTCACGTTGACGACCACCGTCTGCGCGCCCTCACCCAGAGCTAGCCGGGCTTTTTGCAGTGCGGCATCGTTGCGGTCCCACAGGGTCACAGTGCCGCCCGAGGCCAGCAGCCGCTGGGCAATGGCAAAACCGATGCCCGAGGCACCGCCGGTGATGACCGCGTGGCGGCCTTTCAGATCAAGCTGGTTCATATGGTCATGCCGCCGTCAATCGAGAAGATCTGGCCGGTGGCAAATTTAGACTCGTCACTGGCCAGGTACACAATGATCGGCGCGATTTCATCGGCCTGCGCCAGGCGACCCATCGGCTGGCGCGCGATGAAGGCCTTGCGGGCCTCGGCCGGGTCGGCGTAAGCATTGATGCGGTCGCCCAGTGAAGGGGTATCTACCGTGCCCGGCGCGATGCAGTTGCAACGGATGCCCTGGCCAACAAAATCGGCCGCCACGGATTTGGTCAACCCCACCACCGCCGCTTTGCTGGCGCCATACACCGAGCGGTTCGGCAAACCCTTGAGGCTGCCGCAGACGCTGGCCATGTTGATGATGCTGCCGCCGCCTTGTTTGAGCATGCCGGGCAGCAGCGCCTGGATCATCCAGAATTGCGCGCGCACATTGAGGTTGAAGGAGAAATTCCAGTCGTCGTCGCTCACGTCGAGGATCGTACCGGCGTGCACAAACCCGGCGCAATTGAAGACGGCGTGCGGCGGCTGGATGCCGGCCACGAGGCGGGTGATGGCGGCTTTGTCCATCACGTCAAGTTGGGCTGTGGTGATGTTGGCAATGCCCTGGTAACTCTCCAGCAACGCGGCGTTCACGTCGGTCGCCAGCACCTGAGCGCCTTCGGCAGCCATGGCCAGCGCGCTGGCGCGGCCTATGCCCTGCCCGGCGGCGGTCACAAGGGCTCTTTTCCCGGCAAGTCTCATGGTTGTGTGTCTCCAATTGCGCGGGCATCGGCGCGTGCCCGTCGCCTTGGATTCTGACATACTGCATCGTTCTTAATTTTTCAAAAGTGTGATGTGCCATGAACCCGTTTATCCGATTGCACCCGGCCGATGATGTGTTGATTGCCCGCTCGCAGCTGGTCGGCGGCGCGCAGGTAGAAGGTGTTTCCGTCAAGGGCCTGATTCCGGCCGGCCACAAGGTCGCGACCCGTGCCCTGGCGGTGGGCGAGCCGGTGCGCCGCTATAACCAGATCATTGGTTTTGCCAGCAAACCGATTGCCGCTGGTGACCATGTGCACACCCACAACCTGTGGATGGGCGAACAAAAAGGCAACTTCACGCGCGACTACGCCATTGGCGCCGACGTGAAACCGCCCGCGCCCCGGCGGGAAGCCACCTTCATGGGTTACCAACGCGCCGATGGCCGTGTGGCCACGCGCAACTATATCGGTGTGTTGTCGTCCGTCAACTGCTCGGCCACCGCGGCGCGGGCGATTGCTGACCACTTCTCCCGGCAAAACCGGCCCGAGGCCCTGGCCGATTTTCCGAACGTGGATGGTGTCGTCGCCTTGACGCACGGCAGCGGTTGCGGCATGGACAGCGAAGGCGCGGGGCTGAAGGTCTTGCAACGTACCCTGGCCGGATACGCCACCCACCCGAATTTTTGCGCCGTGCTGGTGGTGGGTCTCGGTTGCGAGAGCAACCAGATCAGCAGTTGGCTGGCCGCCAGCAGCCTGCGCGAAGGGGAAACACTCAAGGTGTTCAATATCCAGGAAACTGGCGGCACGCGCAAAACCGTCGAGCGTGGCGTGAATCTCATCAAGGGGTTGCTCCCGCAGGCCAACGAGAACAAACGCACGCCGTGCAGCGCCTCCCACATCACCATCGGCCTGCAGTGTGGCGGCTCCGATGGTTACAGCGGCATCAGCGCCAACCCGGCCCTGGGCGCTGCGGTGGACTTGCTGGTGGCCCATGGCGGCACGGCCATTCTCTCGGAAACGCCGGAGATTTACGGCGCCGAGCACTTGCTCACGCGCCGCGCGGTGCGCCCGGACATCGCTGAGAAACTCATCAGCCGCATCAAGTGGTGGGAGCACTACACCGAAATCAACGAAGGCGAGATGAACAACAACCCGTCGCCCGGCAACAAGGCCGGCGGCCTCACCACCATTCTTGAAAAGTCGCTCGGCGCGGTTGCCAAGGGCGGCACCACGAACCTTGAAGCCGTCTACGAATACGCTGAACCCGTGACCGCCAAGGGTTTTGTCTACATGGACACGCCAGGTTATGACCCGGTGAGCGCCACTGGCCAAGTGGCTGGCGGCGCCAACATGATCTGCTTCACCACCGGCCGAGGCTCGGCCTACGGCTGCGCGCCCTCGCCTTCGCTGAAACTCTCGACGAACAGCAACCTGTGGCGCAAGCAGGAGGACGACATGGACATCAATTGCGGCGAGATTGTGGACGGCACGTCGGACGTGCAATCCATGGGGCAGCGGATTTTTGAGTTGGTCCTGGCCACGGCGTCGGGCCAACACAGCAAGAGTGAAAATCACGGCTACGGCCAGAACGAATTCGTGCCGTGGCAGCTCGGCGCGGTGATGTGATTTGATGTGATGCAACGTAATTTGACATTCAGGAATTGATCGACATTTATGGAAAAACTACTTCAGGCCGAAGCGCTGCAAAGCCAGGCGGCATCTATTTTTGTAGCCGCTGGCAGCAGCGCCGAAGAGGCCCAAACCGTCGCCGCCAACCTGGTGATGGCCAACTTGAGCGGCCATGACTCGCACGGCGTGGGCATGTTGCCGCGTTACATCGACGCAGTGCTGGAAGGCGGCTTGAAACCCAATACCGCCGTCAAAGTGAACCTGGATATCGGCAGCCTGCTCACGCTGGATGGCCAGCGCGGCTATGGCCAGATTGTGGGCGGGCAGGCCATGCAGCTGGGCATTGCGCGGGCGAAGCAACAGGGCAGTTGCATCATGACCCTGAGCCACGCGCACCACCTCGGGCGCATCGGCCATTTTGCCGAGATGGCAGTGGCAGAAGGCCTGGT
>JANMMR010000580.1:0-6184 GCA_031373455.1 Rhodoferax sp. | reverse complement strand
TGGGGCGCGTTCAGGAGGTTGGCGCGCGGAGTGTTCTCGTAGGTGCGGCCCTGGTATTCAAATTTCGGCACCGGGTCGCCGGGCGGAATCAAGGTGGGGTCGAGAAAGGCATTGTCTTTGACGTTGATGAAAAACTGCGCTGTTGCAGAGTGCGGGTCATTGGTGCGTGCCATGGCGAGTGTGCCCACCACGTTTCTCGGTCCGCCTTTTTCAAGCGCTTCGCGCCCTTCGTGGGCAACGGGCGCGCGGCCTTTTTTCTCGCTGTATTTGGCGTCGAAGCCGCCGCCCTGGACCATGAAATTTTCAATCACCCGGTGGAAAACTGTGCCGTCGTAATGTTTGTCCTTGACGTACAGCAGAAAATTCTCGACGGTTTTGGGCGCTTTGTCGGGATAAACCTCCACCACAAAATCGCCGGCCGATGTTGAAAATTTAACCTGTGGCGCAGACTGCGCGAGTGCCGGGCTGACCAGGCCAAACAAACCGCTCAGGCCCATCCAGACGAGCGGCAAGTGTTTGACCCAGGTGCGGCGACGCGACAAAACAGAAAAATTCATGGAGGGTTTCCTTTGGGCGGCATTGCAGGCAAGCCAGCGGGTGAGGGTGGCTGGACGGCTGGCGAAACTGCTTTCGTGCCGCCAACGAGTTGCTGGATCAAGTTTAACTTTGGCGCGACAGTCGCGCTGCCCGCACCCAGTTGCTGCGCGCGTGCGAAGGCATTGGCCGCCAGCCTCACATACACGTCGCCCAGATTTTCGTGGGCTGTAGCGTATTCCGGATTGGCCCTGACAGCCATTTCCAGCGAGGCGCGTGCCTTGTCGATTTCATTGCGCGATGCGAACAAGACCGCCAGATTGTTGTGTGGCTCCGGCAACTCCGGGTAATCTTGGGTCAAGCGTGTAAAGGTGGCCATCGCGTCGTCAAATTTGCCGGTGTCGCGCTGGATCATCCCCTTGAGAAAACGCATCTGCGGGTCTTGCGGCCGGGTCGCGAGGTACTTGTCTGCCTGCTCCATGGCTTCAGCCGTACGGCCAGAGCGCATCAGTGCACCCACGTCGTCGTAGGCATCCGCACGCGCGGGCAATGACGCTGACAATCCTGCCAACAACATGGTCGCCAGGACGGCAGTGCACCGGCTGGGACCGGCGCAAAGCGAGCGAAAAATTGAAGAAAATAGGGCGGTCATGAATTCGCAAGTTCCAGCCCGAACGCCAAGCCAAAAAGCTGCCTGGCCGGGAAGTTTGCGAGGGTTATATACTGCCAGCGATTGTATCCGAGGGCCCATCTGGCCACGGTGAGAACCCAACCCGAACCCTGCCGCGCCGGATCACATTGCCGTCGTTTTTCCCCGCCATGACCCAGCGCATTTACAACACCCTGCTCCGTTCCGTTGACGCCCTGGAGCCGCTCGAGCCGGGGCACGTGCGCATCTATGTGTGCGGCATCACGGTCTATGACCTCTGCCATGTCGGGCATGCGCGGGCCAATGTCGCGTTTGACGTGGTGCAGCGCTGGCTGCGGACCTCCGGTTTCAAAGTCACGTTTGTGCGCAACATCACTGACATTGACGACAAGATCATTGCCCGCGCGGTGAAAAATGGTGAAACCGTGCGTTCGCTCACAGACCGCATGATCGCGGAGATGTACCGTGATTTTGACGCCCTGAACATTGAGCGGCCTGACCACGACCCCAGGGCGACAGACTTTGTGCCCCAGATGTTGTCCATCGTCGACACCCTCGTCGGGAAAAAACTCGCATACCAAACGCCATCCGGCGACGTGAACTTTGCCGTGCGCAAGTTTCCGGGCTACGGGAAACTGTCTGGCAAATCCCTCGATGAACTCCATGCGGGCGAACGGGTTGCGGTGCTCGACGGCAAGGACGATCCGTTGGACTTTGTCTTGTGGAAATCTGCCAAACCGAGTGAACCAGACGACGCCAAGTGGGAGAGCCCCTATGGCCGCGGACGGCCGGGCTGGCACATTGAATGCTCGGCGATGGCGTGCAGCCTCTTGGGCGAAACCTTTGACATCCATGGCGGCGGCGCCGACTTGCAGTTTCCGCACCACGAGAATGAAATTGCGCAGAGTGAAGGCGCCTACGGCAAGCCGTTGGCCAAAGTCTGGATGCACAACGGCTTCGTCAACATCGACAACGAAAAAATGTCCAAATCGCTGGGCAATTTTTTCACGGTGCGTGAGGTGCTGCAGAAATACCAGGCAGAAGAATTGCGTTTTTTCATCGTGCGGGCCCATTACCGCAGCCCGCTGAACTACAGTGACGTGCACTTGGATGACACCCGCAATTCACTCAAGCGCTTGTATACGGCGCTGTCGCTGGTTGCGCCGGCAGATGTGGCAATTGACTGGGCCAATCCTTTTGCCGTGCGGTTCAAGGCGGCGATGGACGAAGACTTTGGCACGCCTGAGGCGGTGGCGGTATTGTTTGATTTGGCGGGCGAGGTCAACCGCACAAAATCTGCAGCGGTCGCAGGCTTGCTGAAAGCGTTGGGAGGGTGTTTGGGGCTATTGCAGAGCGATCCCATGCGATTTCTCCAGTGGTTCCCTGAATCTGGGGAAATCGGGAAAAGCGGTCCAACAGTTCACGATGCAGTTGGATCTCTCGTTGCGTCCAGTGCCTCGATTTCAGGGAAGGCGTCGGTGCGACCGAGTGTTACGTCTATTGACGGACTGATCGCCCAGCGCGCCGCTGCCAAAGCCGTTAAAAATTTCGCCGAAGCTGACCGAATTCGGCAACAATTGCTCGCCCAAGGCATCGTGCTGAAGGATTCGCCTTCGGGCACCACGTGGGAGGCCAAATGATCGGGGTTGCAGTGGTATTGACCTTCAAGTCTTTGGTTTGACAAAATGGCGGCTGCAAAAACGATAACGTCAGAGAAGGTCCAGCCAGACTATTGGGGAGACGCCTGCAAACATCTGGTAAAAAAAGACCGGGTCATGAAGCGCCTGATCCCGCAGTTTGGCGACGCCTGCCTGACCACGCGCGGCGACGCCTTCACCACCCTGGCGCGCAGCATCGTGGGGCAGCAAATTTCGGTCAAGGCGGCGCAAACCGTATGGGACCGCTTTGCCGTTTTGCCAAAGAAAATGACGGCGCCCAATGTGCTCAAGCTCAAGGTCGACGACATGCGCGCGGCTGGCCTGTCGGCGCGCAAGGTTGAATACCTGGTCGACCTGGCGCTGCATTTCCACAGCGGCTCCCTGCACGTGGGCAATTGGCTGGCGATGGACGACGACGCGATCATCAGCGAGCTGGTGTCGATTCGTGGCATCGGGCGCTGGACTGCGGAGATGTTCCTCATCTTCCACCTGATGCGCCCAAACGTTCTGCCGCTCGACGCTGTGGGCCTCATCAGCGGCATCAGCAAAAACTATTTTGCGGGTGAAGCAGTGAGCCGAAGTGACGCACGCGAGGTGGCCGCCGCCTGGGCGCCTTACTGCAGTGTGGCAACTTGGTATATTTGGCGGTCGTTGGATCCGCTTCCTGTCGACTACTGATTAGCAGAGGAGCCTCAATTGGCAAAGAAAATTTTTCTCGACTTCGAGCAACCGATTGCCGAGCTCGAAAACAAGATTGAAGAACTCCGGTACGTGCAAACCGAGTCCGCCGTAGACATTTCCGCAGAAATTGACCAGTTGGCCAAAAAGAGCCACCAGCTCACCAAAGACATCTACAGCGACCTCACGCCCTGGCAGATCACCAAGATCGCCCGGCATGCCGAGCGGCCCTACACACTGGACTACATTGAAGAAATATTCACCCACTTCATCGAGCTGCATGGTGACCGGCATTTTGCGGACGACCTGAGCATTGTGGGCGGCCTGGCGCGGTTCAACGGCACGCCCTGCATGGTGCTGGGGCAACAAAAGGGCCGTGACACCAAAGAGCGTGGTCTGCGCAATTTCGGCATGAGCAAGCCCGAAGGCTACCGCAAGGCGCTGCGCTTGATGAAACTGGCCGAAAAATTCAAGCTGCCGGTGTTCACGTTTGTCGACACGCCCGGCGCTTACCCGGGCATTGACGCTGAAGAGCGCGGGCAATCCGAAGCGATTGGGCGCAACATTTTCGAGATGGCCCAGCTGGAGGTGCCGATCATCACCACGATCATTGGCGAAGGTGGGTCCGGCGGCGCGCTGGCGATTTCAGTGGCCGACCAGGTGCTCATGCCGCAATATTCAATCTATTCGGTCATCAGCCCGGAAGGCTGCGCCTCGATTCTCTGGAAAACCTCTGACCGCGCGCAGGAAGCGGCCGAAGCGCTGGGCATCACGGCCCACCGCTTGAAGGCCTTCGGGCTGGTCGACAAGATCATCAACGAGCCCGTGGGCGGTGCCCACCGGGACCACAAACAAATGGCCGCCTTCGTCAAGCGCGCCTTGACCGAGGCCTACCGCCAGGTCAGTGACCTGAAGGTCAAGGAACTGCTGGACCGCCGTTATGACCGCCTGCAGAGTTACGGCCGTTTCATCGACACCAAGGCCGAAGCCGGCTCCGAGCGCAGCCTGGCTGCGATTGACCGGCGTGAGCGCCGCCAGGAGCGCAGCGCCGAGCGCGGCAACGACCGCCCGGTGGAGCGCCGCTCCGCCGTCAGGACGGCCGCCAAATAAGGCGCGCAGGCCCAGCGCTTGTGCCGTGCCGTGAAGTGCCGTGAAGTCTCGTGAGTATTGCGTTTTCCCAGGCGATCCTCCACTTTTCGCCCCAGTTGCCGCTGGGCGTTGCCTACAGCGGCGGCGCAGACTCCACGGCTTTGCTGCTGGCCTGCGCCGGCAAATGGCCGGGCCAGGTGGAGGCCTTGCACATCAACCACGGCCTGCAGGCCGCTGCGCCGGATTTCCAGCGGCATTGTGAAGACTTCTGCGCACGCATCGGCGTGCCTTTGCGCAGCGCCTCCGTGCAGGCCGGTGCTCTGCCCGGCCAAAGCCCCGAGGATGCCGCACGCAAGGCGCGCTACCTGGGGCTGGTGGATTTGGCCGCTGCGGGCGAGACCACCCGTGCACTCCCATCCATCGCCATCGCCCAACACGCCGATGACCAGGTCGAGACATTGCTGCTGGCGTTGAGCCGTGGCGCGGGTCTGGCGGGTTTGGCGGCGATGCCCGTGCACTGGCAGCGCAGCGGGCTGGATTTCCACCGGCCCCTGCTGGGCGTTTCCGTCACGGCGATCCGCGATTGGCTGGCGCGGCAGCATCAGCCTTTTGTTGAAGACCCGACCAATCGGGACGAGCGCTTTACCCGCAACCGCATTCGCGCACGCTTGCTGCCGGCGCTGGCTGAGGTGTTTCCCGAGTTTCGCGACACCTTCACCCGCAGCAGCGCGCACGCCGCGCAGGCCCAGGCGCTGTTGGCCGAATTTGCCACTCTCGATTTCGAGCGCGTTTCGGCCCCCAGCGGCCAGCACCCTTTGATCGACCGCCTGCAGGCGCTCAGCCGGCCGCGCCAGGCCAACGTGTTGCGGCATTGGCTCAAGACCCGGTTTGGCTGTGTGCCGAGCGCGGCCCAGCTCGAAGAGCTACTCGCGCAGGTGGCGGCGTGCACCACACGCGGGCACCAGATCCATCTGAAAATCGGCTATGGCCATGTGCGCCGCGAAGGCGATGGATTGGCTTGGTACAATCCCTAGGTTTTTTTGCCCACCTTTTGGGCGACTTTCTCCCCCGTTCTTCCCTGTTTTCCTCCTGTTTTTCCCTCCCATGGCATTGATTGTTCACAAATACGGCGGCACGTCGATGGGCTCCACCGAGCGCATCAAAAACGTCGCCAAACGCGTCGCCAAATGGGCCCGCGCCGGTCACCAGATGGTGGTTGTCCCGAGTGCCATGAGTGGCGAGACCAACCGCTTGCTCGGTTTGGCCAAAGAGCTTGCACCGGCCAAAACCGGCAGCGCCTACGACCGCGAACTCGACATGCTGGCCGCCACCGGTGAGCAGGCCTCCAGCGCCTTGTTGGCGATTGCCTTGCAGGGCGAGGGCATGGAGTCGGTGAGTTACGCCGGCTGGCAAGTGCCGATCCGCACCAACATGGCCTACACCAAGGCGCGTATCGAGTCGATTGACGACCGCCGCGTGCGCGCCGACCTGGCCAATGGCAAAGTGGTCATCGTCACCGGTTTCCAGGGTGTGGACGACGACGGCAACATCACCACCTTGGGCCGTGGCGGTTCAG
>JANMMR010000579.1:0-1906 GCA_031373455.1 Rhodoferax sp. | reverse complement strand
GTTGTCGCCGGTCACGGCCAAAATTTCGCCGGCGCGCAGTTCGAAGTCGGCGCCGTCCAGCGCCGTGACCTGGCCGTAACGCTTGGTGATGTTGGTGCCCTTGAAGACGATGGGGGCGTTCGCCAGGGACGTAGCTGTGTTCATCCTTGTTCTCCTCAGCGTGATTTCTTGTGCGAGAGCTGGTCGGCCGTCACCGCCAGAATCACCAGAATGCCGGTGATGAGTGTCTGGTACACCGAGGCCACGCCCATCAGTGTCAGGCCATTGCGGAACACGCCCACAATCACCGCGCCCACCAGGCTGCCCAAAATCACGCCGCGCCCGCCAAACAGCGAGGTGCCGCCCAGCACCACGGCGGTGATGGCGTCGAGGTTTTCGGTTTGCCCGGCCTGAGGGTCTCCGACCTCGGTGCGCGAGACCAGCAGCAGCGCGGCAATGCCATACAGCAAACCCGCCAGCACGTACACGCCCACCAGCGTGCGCTCCACAGAAATGCCGGTGAGCCGCGCCGCTTCGGGGTTGTTGCCGATGGCGTAGACATGGCGGCCCGAGGCGGTGTCGCGCAGCAGGTGCCAGGCCAGCGCGTACATCAGCACCATCAGCACCGTGCCCATGGAAATGGCTGTTTCGCCCAGCGAGAAGGTGGCGCCCAGCGCAACCAGTTCGGGCGGCAGGTTTTGCACGGTCTGCGCTTCGGAATAGATCTGCGTGATCGCAAACGCGATGTTCATCGTGCCCAAGGTCACGATGAAAGCCGGCAGCTTGATCTTGGTGATCAACAGCCCGTTGATCAGGCCAAACAGGCAGGTCACCGCCAGCCCGCAAGCCACCGCCAGGTAGGGATTCATGCCAAAGTCCACGGCGAACTTGGTCATCACAATGCCGCCCAACGCCATCACCATGCCGCAGGAGAGGTCGATGCCCGCCGTCAGGATGATCAGCGTCTGGCCAATCGCCAGCACGCCCACCACCATCACCTGCTGCAACACCAGCGAGAGGTTTTGCCCGGTGAGGAAGCGGTCCGACTGCGTGGCAAAAAAGGCGCAGGCCGCGAGCAGCGCCAGCCAGGGGCCGAGCATGGCCCAGGGGATTTGTTTGGGTGTATGGGTGGAATGGGAGGCGGCCATAAATCAATCCAATTGATTAATTAAAGATTTTCAAAAAAAGGGGCACGAAGCCCCTTTTCGAAGCGTCAATATCGCTTATTTTTTGCCCCAGCACAATGCCGTGCCGGTTATCACGTCTTTGCTGTCAACGCCTTTGATGGCCTTGCTTGCAATCAGCGTCACGCCAGTATCAACATAACCGCTGGCCTTTTTGCCACCCTTGGCGAAGTCAACACCTGGGGCCACGCCCATGGCGGCCATCTTCAGCGGGTACTGCTGCGAGGTGGCAGCGATCACGCCTTTGCCCACGTCAGCCACACCGGCGCAACCACCGTCCACCGAGACGATCACCACGTCTTTCTTGCCGGCCTTTTTCAGCGCCAGGAAAGCGCCGGCAGCCGCTGGCTCGTTGATGGTGTACACCACATTGATGCCGGGGTCTTTTTGCAGGCAGGTTTCCATGGCGGTCTGGCCTTTGGCCTGGTTGCCGTCGGTGTCGGCCGCGCAAACCGTTTCAGCGGTTTTGGAGAGTTCGTTCGACTTGGCGTCATTCGCGGCCAGGCCGAAACCCTTCATGAAACCGTTGTGGCGCTGCGCACCCACGGGGTGGCCGGGGAACAGGTCAAGCATGGCGATCTTGGCGGGTTTGCCGCCCATGGCCGCTTTGGCGTAAGCGCCGATCAGCTCGCCGGCCTTGTAGTTGTCGGTGGCGAAGAGGGCGTCTGCGCCGTCAAACGGGCTGTCCAAGGCGATGATCTGAACGCCAGCGGCCTGCGCCTTTTTCACAGCCGGGCCAATGG
>JANMMR010000545.1:0-6065 GCA_031373455.1 Rhodoferax sp. | reverse complement strand
ACATTGGCGTCGTCAATTTCAATGCCGTAACCCGAGCAGCCCCGCGTGGCGCGCAAGTGGGCCAGCAACTCGCCGTCGCCGCAACCCAGGTCGAGCACGCGGGCACCGTGCGGCACCAGTTGCGCGATCGCGTCCAGGGTGTCGGCGCCGTTCATGCCGGTTGCACCTTGGTGTTTTCGCTGTGGATGCTCTCATAATAGGAGCGCACCACATCCATGTACCGGGAATCATCGAGCAGGAAAGCATCATGGCCATGGGGCGCGTCGATTTCGGCGTAACTCACGTCGCGGCGGTTGTCCATCAGGGCCTTGACCATCTCACGGCTGCGCTTGGGCGAAAAGCGCCAGTCGGTGGTGAAACTCACCAGGAGGAATTTGGCAGTGGCGCGGGCCAGTGCCTGGCTCAAATCGCCGCCGTGTTCCCGCGCCGGGTCGAAATAATCCAGCGCCCGGGTGATCAGCAAGTAAGTGTTGGCGTCAAAGTACTCGGCGAACTTGTCGCCCTGGTAACGCAGGTAACTCTCGATTTCGAACTCAACCTCCTGGGTTGAATATTTGTACCCCGTCGCCAGACTAAATCGGACGCCTTCTTTTCCAGCAAAAACAGTGGCATTGCGCAGCTCTCGGCCAAATTTTTCGTTCATCACATCGTCGCTCAGGTAGGTGATGTGCCCGATCATGCGGGCGATGCGCAAACCGCGTTTCGGTTTGGTCTCGGGCTTGCCGTCTTCTGCATAAAAATGGCCGCCGTTGAAATCAGGGTCGGTGGTGATGGCTCGCCTTGCCACTTCGTTGAAGGCGATGTTTTCGGCCGTGAGGTTGGGCGCCGAGGCGATCACGAGGGCGTGGCGCACCCGCGCAGGGTGTTGCAGCGTCCAGGCCAGCGCCTGCATGCCGCCGAGCGAGCCACCCATCACGGCCGCCAGGGTGGTGATGCCCAGTGCGTCGAGCAACCGCGCCTGCGCGTTGACCCAGTCTTCCACGGTCACCACGGGGAAATCGGCGCCATAAATGCGGCCGGTGTCGGGGTTCGCGTGCATCGGGCCGGTGGAGCCAAAACACGAGCCCAGGTTGTTCACCCCGATGACGAAAAACCGGTTGGTGTCCAGCGGCTTGCCGGGGCCGATCATGCTGTCCCACCAGCCTTCGGATTTTTCCTGGCCCGCGTACACGCCGGCCACATGGTGCGAAGCGTTCAGTGCGTGGCAGACCAGCACCGCGTTGGATTTGTCGGCGTTGAGCTGGCCATAGGTTTCGAAACTCAGTCGGTAGGCGCGGATCGACGCGCCACTTTGCAGCGCAAGTGGCGCCTCAAACAACATCGACTGGGGCGTGGCAATCAACATCTGGACAAGAAAAAACCCGGTATCGCTAAAGGCGCAACCGGGTTGGGCGTGTCTTTAGCGGAATTTATTAGGCGCCCGCAAGCTCTGGCAAATCGGCGCGATGCCAGTATAGGTCAGTTCAATCCGGACGGCTATTTTGGCGCCAGGCAAATGCTATTAAAAAGATAGCATAAAGTAGCCATTCTCCGTGACTTGTCGTTCGATTTTTCATAAAATTTGGCAAAACCCCGATTCAGCAGGCCAATAATTAACATGGGTGTTAATTACTAACGTCTTTCTGTACTTTCCTGGTTCTTGATAACGCGGCCCATGCGTCCACTCTGATCGACAGCAAAACCGACATCTGGATTCGGTCAAATCCATTCAGTTGGCGGTTCAAAAAATTTTCCAATGCTTATCCACAACTTTATCAACAACTTGCCGACAGGATTCCCATCCCCGGTCAGGTTTTCACCACCTGCATGAAAGCAGCCAACTTTTGGGCGTCCAAAACACTGCCACGGGCCGCGTTGCTGCGCACACCGCTGCAAATGTCCAACCCGTGGGGCTGCACCGCGTCGAGCGCGGCGCGGGCGTTGGCGGCGTTGAGCCCGCCGGCCAGCAGCACCGGAATGCCGGCTTGCGCCACGATGCGCGCGCTCAGGGCCCAGTCGTGGGTGCGGCCGGTGCCGCCAAGCGCCTTCACTGGCAGGTTCGGGTTGCCGGAATCGAGCAGCAACTGGTCAACCAGCGGTGCAAGCGCCAGCGCCGCGCGCACCGATTCGTCGCTTTGCACGTGGATCACCTGCACCAGCTGCACGCCGGGCAGCAGACGGCGCAGTGCCAGCAGTTCGCCGGGTGCCACCTCGTCGACCAGTTGCAGCGTGGTGGTCTTGCACACCGCGTGTTGGGCGGCAATGCCGGCGGCGGTTTGGCGCGATGTAAGCAGGTAGGTGCGGATGCGCTGTGGCAAATGCCGGGCCGCATAGGCCGCGATGTCGGCAATGGTTTCATCGGCGATCACGCCCGGGCCGCTGGGCATGTGGGAGACCAGGCCGAGCGCCTCGGCGCCCGCAGCCACCGCCAGCTGGGCTTCTTCGCGGCTGGCGATACAGCAGATTTTGACAAAAGGCAGGTTGGTGTCCATGGTGCTGTGCCGATTTTCAGGCAGTTTGCAGCGGTGCATGAACGATACGCCCAAAGCCGGCTCAGAGCGTCATTGCCATTCCTACAATCCAGCCATGTCTCACGCCACCATTTTGTCCTTTGAGCAGCAACTGGTCGACAGCCGCTCCTACTTGTTGCGTTTTGCGCGCCTGCAACTGCGCAACGAGTCCTGGGCGGAAGACGCGGTGTCCGAGACGGTGCTGGCCGCGCTGGCCAAACCGCAGTCGTTTGGCCAACGCTCCCAGCTCAAAACCTGGCTGGTCGGCATCCTGAAACACAAGATCATCGACACCTTGCGCCACCACAAGCGCGAAGCCTGCACGCTCGACGCCCACGACGACGCCAACACCGACCCGCTGGACTACATCGCGTTCAAGGCCGACGGCCACTTTGCCGAGGCGCCGGCCGATTGGGGCAACCCCGAGCAACTGGCATCAGGCCGGCAGTTCCTTGAAATTCTGGAGGCCTGCGCCGCCAAACTGCCGCCCACCCAGGGCCGCCTGTTCTTGATGCGCGAATGGCTGGAGCTCACCAGCGAAGAGATCTGTAAGGAACTGGCGCTCACGCCGACCAATTTGTATGTCCAGCTGCACCGGGCACGCCTGCGATTGCGCGAATGCCTCGAGCTGAACTGGTTGGCCCGTGTTAAATCCCCATGAAGCTTTCCCCCATGATCCCCTTGCGCCGTACCTGCAAAGAAGTTGCAGCCCTGGTCATTGCGCGCGAAGACCGCCACTTGCACCTGGGTGACCGCCTGGCGCTGCGCCTGCACATGGGGATTTGTGCCGCCTGCCCAAAATTTGAGCGCCAGGTGCTGCAGATGCGCAATGCCCTGCGCCAGTGGCGCAATTACGCAGACGCTGACAATGACGCCCAGAGTGCAGCCTGAGCTGCAATGCCCGAATTGGAAGCCCTGGGCGACAAAAACCGGCGCTTGGCCGCATGAAATCGCGATAAATTTGCGTTTTGGCCCAGAAAGCGCATAATGGGCGGGTAGGGACAATCGGCCTGAAGGGTTGGTGGGCCTACAAGTTTGCGGTGTATGACAGTTTCCCGTCTGCTTTCAGTCTTTCCTGGTTTGTTGCCGGTTGGTTGATCGTCGGTCTTCATTGACCTGATATTGGCTTGATAGTGGTTATTGGACTCCATCGCGTTTTTGAGTCATTTTGAGGAGTCCCTTGATGGGCAACAAACTTTACGTGGGCAACCTGCCCTATTCTTTCCGTGACGACGACCTGCAGCAAGCTTTTGCAGCACACGGTTCCGTTTCCAGCGCCAAAGTCATGATGGAGCGCGACACCGGTCGCTCCAAGGGCTTCGGTTTTGTCGAAATGGGCTCTGACGCTGAAGCGCAAACGGCGATCAACGCCATGAACGGTCAGCAATACGGCGGGCGCGGCCTGGTCGTGAACGAGGCTCGCCCGATGGAGCCACGTCCTCCCCGTAGCGGCGGCTTCGGCGGCGGCGCTGGCGGCGGCGGTGGTGGTGGTGGTTACGGCGGCGGTGGCGGAAGCCGCAGCGGCGGTGGCGGTTATGGCGGCGGCGGTGGTGGCGGTGGAAGCCGCAGCGGCGGTGGCGGCGGCTACGGTGGTGGCAGCGGCGGTGGCCGCAGCAGCTACTGAGCACCAGGCTTAGCTGTACGACAAAAGGGGCCCTCGGGCCCTTTTTTCATGGCCGCTTCCCGTTGCAACTCCTTTTAGCTCCTTTTGTATTTCCTCAGGAACCCGCAGCCCGGGGTTTCCGTGCGCGCCCGGCAAAGGTTTTGTCAAACAGCCAGTTGGGCATCAGCCGAAGGCCCTTGGCCACCAGGCCCATTTGCCAGGGAATCACCCGGTAACTGCGCTGCGCTTCAATGGCCCTGAAGGCGCGCTCGGCAAAGTCTTCGGGCTGCAGCAAAAACGGCATCGAAAACCGGTTCTGGCGCGTCAGCGGTGTGGTCACGTAACCGGGGCTGATCGTCACCACCTTGACGCCACTGGCGCGCAGCTCGAGGCGAAGGCACTCCAAATAACTGACCATGGCCGCTTTGCTCGGACAATTGGCGCCGTGGCCGGCAAACCCGCGCACGGCGTTAACGCTGCCCAGTCCCACCAGGGTGCCGCTGCCGCGCGCTTTCATCGCCGCAATGAAGGGATGGAAAGTGGCAGCAGTTCCCAGGTTATTGGTGGCAAAGGTCTGCGCCATGACCGCCAGATCGCTGCGCTCGGCGGTGTCCACACCCACACTCATGCCGGCACAGGCGAGTACCACGTCGGGCACACCCTGCTGCGCCAGGCATGACTTGCCGGCCTGGACGATGCTGTCGACGTCGGACACGTCGGCCTTGTAAATCTGATAGCGCTCGGCAGGAATGCCACGTTCGTTGGCCCAAGTTTGCATGTCGGCCGTACGCCGCGCCGCCAGGGCCAAATTGAAACCCGCCTGAAAATAACGCCAGGCGAGCGCCTGACCCAGCCCGCTGGACGCGCCGGTGACGAAGACCAGCCGGCCCGGGCGGGCCGTCATGGGGTGACAACCGGGTTCAAGGTGCCTTTGACGCGCCCCCGCAGCTGCAAAACCTGGCTGAGGTTGTCGAATTCCATGGAGTCGGCAACAAAGGTGTCTTTGCCGCGGATCAGCGTCACCGGCTTGTGCGAGCGCACGCGTTCGGTGTTCATCATGGCGTGCAGGTACTCGCCCCGGAACTCCAGGCGCGGCGCATCCGGTTTGCGCCCGCCCCCTTCGCGCACCACCCGGGCGTTGCCCACCAGCGTGACCTCGGAGCCGTCCGCGTTGCTGATGGCCTGGTTGGCCGTGGCGGTGGTCAACTGGCCCTGGTCGTTGATCGAGCGGATGCGCGCCTGGTCGATTTCGAGCAGGTCGGTGTCCGGGTAATGTTTGGCCTCAACGCCGCTGACTTCACTCTTGAGGTGGCCCTTGGGGTCAAAGGCCCGCACGCTGAATTTTTTCATGAAGTAGTCCGGATCGTGCGTGGGTGCGCGCGGCGCCTCTGGCGGCGTGAATTCCGGTGTGCTGCGCACCAGCCAGTAGGTGCCCAGCGCCAGCACGCCCATCAGCACCACCGGCAAATACAGGGAGAGTCGGTCCCAGACACCGCGCAAGAGGCCGATGACGGTGCCGATGACGGAGCCGACCACAGGGCTGGTCACCGCGCGTACTCCTTCAAGAGCCGGGCGTAGTGGCCGCCACCCACCAGCAGCAAATCACAGAATTCACGCGCGGCCCCGTGCCCACCGGCCAGCGTGGTGATGTGGTGGGCGACCGCCTTGACCTGCGTATGGGCGTTGGCGGGCGCGCAGGCCAGGGCACAGCGTGTGAGCACTGCCAGGTCAGGCCAGTCGTCGCCCATGGCGGCGGCCTGGTGCCAATCGAGCCCGAGCGCATCCAGTGTGGCCTGGGCCGCCGGCGCTTTGTCTTCCGTGCCGTAATGCGCGTGCGCAATACCCAGCGCCGCGAGGCGTGCCCGCAGCGCTTTGGAGTCTCGCCCGGTGATCACCGCCGGTGTGATGCCGGCACGCTGCAGCAGTTTCAAGCCCTGGCCGTCCAGCGTGTTGAAACGTTTGAGCGTTTCGCC
>JANMMR010000142.1:0-16182 GCA_031373455.1 Rhodoferax sp. | reverse complement strand
ACCACCCGGCCGGTGAACACCGAGACCTGTTTCAAGTCGTCGTATTTGAGGGCATCGGCCTCAATGTTCATGGGTTTGTTGCGGTCTGCCCGCTCCGCGTAAGCAAGGCCCGTGCCCGCAAGGGCCAGCAGCAGTGCAAACTTGCGCAAATGGCCCGGAAACAATTGGCTACGGGCTAAGGCATGAATCTTGCTGACTGTCTTGCTGATTAGTGTGCTGAGAGGCGTGCTGAGGCGCATCAGCCCATTGTAGCCACGGGATTTCCCGCCGAAATCAGCCGTCCTGGTTGATGGCGGCGATCAGGGCCTTGAGCACCGTAGCCGCCTGGTCATTGGCAACCTGACAGGTGCCGGCGGCCTCATGGCCACCCCCGCCGTACGACAACATCAGCTCGCCGATGTTGGTGCGGGAGGAGCGGTCGAGGATGGACTTTCCGGTGGCAAACACGGTATTTTGCTTTTGCACGCCCCACATCACGTGGATCGAGATGTTGACCTGCGGAAACAGGGCGTAAATCATGAAGCGGTTGGTGGCGTAGATGGTTTCCTCGTTGCGCAAATCCAGCACCGCCAGCTTGCCGTGCACCGTGGTGCAGCGCTGGATCTGCGCCTTGGCGCGCTCGGCGTGGTAGAAATACAGGTCCACCCGCTCTTCCACGTCGGGCAGGGCCAGCACCTCTTCGATGCTGTGGTTGGCCACATAGTTGATCAAATCCATCATCAACTGGTAGTTGCTCACCCGGAAATCGCGGAAGCGGCCCAGGCCGGTGCGCGAATCCATCAAATAGTTGAGCAGCACCCAGCCTTCGGGGTCGAGGATTTCCTCCAGCGTGAAGTCGGCGGAATCGCCTTTGTCCACCGCGTACATCATGGCGTCCAGCGTGGCGGGAAAACGCTTGCTGCCGCCGTAACTCTCGTAAACCACGCGTGCTGCCGACGGCGCGTGCTCGTGGATCACGTGGTTGGCGTTTTTGCCGGCATTGCGCACGTTTTCCGAGGAATGGTGGTCAAACGCGAGGTGGGCGCCCGGCACGTAGGGCAAGTTGGTGGTTATGTCACCCGGGCCAATGGCGATCTTGCCGTCCTGCATGTCCTTGGGGTGGACAAACAGGATGTCGTCAATCATCTCCAGTTCATTGAGCAGCACGGCGCAGGCCAGCCCGTCAAAGTCACTGCGGGTGACCAGCCGGTACTTCTGTTGTGACATTGAATTCCTCAGCGGGCAAATTGCCAGTGGGAATGATAGCGCGCCGTTCAGCGTCCGGCGCGCACCTCGGCCACCAGGTAGTCAACGATATCCAGCGCACGGGGCATGTTTTTCGCCAGGGTGCCGTCGGTGTAGAAGCGGCCGGCCACGCCCAGCGCCGGCACACCTTCAACCTTGTAGTTGTTTTGCAACTGGGTGGCGCGCGTGGTTTTGGTGGCCACGGAGAAGGAGTTGTACTGCTCGGTGAACTTGGCTTTGTCCAAACCTTGTTTGGCGGCCCATTCGGCGATGGCTTCGGGTTTGTTCAACGGCTGTTTTTCCACGTGCACGGTGGCGAACACGCGGGCATGGAGCTTGTCGAGCTGGCCCATGGCTTCCAGGGTGTAAAACAGGCGCTGCTGTGGCACGAAGTCGTCGCGGAAGCCCACCGGCACGCGGCGGATGACCACATCAGCGGGCAGACGTTTGACCCAGGCTTCCAGCGCCGGCTCAAAGGCATTGCAATGCGGGCAGCTGTACCAGAAGAATTCAACGACCTCGATTTTCCCGGCTGCGGCTTCCACTGGCGCGCGTTTGTCCAGCACCAGGTAATCGGAGCCGGAGGCGGGCTTGCCCTGGGCCAGGGCCTGCGGCGCACCGAAGGCCGCTGCCATTCCGGCGAGTGCCACCGCCGCGCCTGCGCCTTGGGTAAATTCACGTCGTTTCATCGTCAACACTCCAAAAATCAAACATTTTTACGTTCAGCGCTGCACCCGCACCAAGGCTGTTTCAATGCCACTCGAGTCGAGGCGTTCCTTGATGCGGTCGGCCTCGTCCTTGATGTCAAACGGCCCGATCCGCACCCGGAATATCGGCCGCCCCGATTGTTCGCGCTCTGTCACCTTGGCCTCAACGCCGCTGAGCGACAACTTGGCGCGCTGCGCTTCGGCGTCTTCCGGCGTTCGATAGGCGCCAGCCTGCACAAAATAAGTAAACGGATCAACCCCCGTGGCGGATGACCGGGCCCGCGCCAAGTCACCCAAAGGGTCGCCGGTGACGGCTGGTTTGGTTTCACTTTTGCCGTCGGTTTTGGCCGACGGCGGCGCAATGACGGACTCCGCATTGCCGCCAATAGTTCCCGCCGATGAGGCCGCGGCTGCCGGCGCGGGCACGGCGGGCTTGGCCTGGGTCTTGCCGTACAAGGGCGCGTTGGGGTCCCAGTCTTTGTTCTTTTTGGCTTCGACGGCGTCCTGGTCGGCCGAGCGGGTTTGCCCCTTGTTGACAAAAGGCACCGGCACTTTGGTGACATAAATGGCCACGCCGAGGGCGGCGGTGAGCCCCACCACCACACCGATGACGAAGCCCAGCACCGTTCTGCCAAATTGAAAATTCATGTCCACTTTCTCATGCCCACCGTTTCCCATGCCCACTTTGACATCCCCTACATTTTCTGCGGGGCACTCACGCCCAGCACCGCCAACCCATTTTGCAGCACTTGGGCACAGGCCGCCACCAAGGCCAGGCGCGCCAGTTTGACGGCTTCGTCATCCACCAGAATGCGCTCCGCATCGTAATAGCTGTGGTACGCCGCGCTCAACTCGCGCAGGTAAAAAGTCACGTCATGCGGGGAAAAATCGTCGGCCGCGCTGGTGAGCATGTCCGGGTAGCGGGCCAGCAGCAGCATCAGGGCCATGGCCTGGGGGCTTTCCAGGGGCGACAAATCCACCTGCGCGAGGCTTTGCGCGTCGCCGCCCCAGGCGGCCAGCACCGAGCAGATGCGTGCGTGTGCGTATTGCACGTAATACACCGGGTTGTCGTTGTTTTTGGCCAGCGCGAGGTCGATGTCGAAGATGTATTCGGTGTCGGGTTTGCGGCTCAGAAGGAAGAAACGCACGGCGTCTTTGCTGGTCCATTCGATCAGGTCGCGCAGGGTGACGTAACTGCCGGCGCGTTTGGAGATCTTGACTTCCTCGCCGCCGCGCATGACGCGCACCATGGTGTGCAGCACGTAGTCCGGGTAAGTCTCGGGAATGCCCAGTTGGTCGACACTCGAAGCCGCCTGCAAACCGGCACGCACGCGTGCGATGGTGCCGTGGTGGTCGGTGCCCTGGATGTTGACAACCTTGGTGAAGCCGCGCTCCCACTTGGCCAGGTGGTAGGCCACATCGGGCACGAAATAGGTGAACGTGCCGTCGCCTTTTTTCATGACGCGGTCTTTGTCGTCGCCGTAGCCGGTGGACTTCAGCCACAGGGCGCCGTCTTTCTCGTAAGTCTTGCCGGCGGCAGTGATTTTTTGCACCGCGTCGGCCACGCGGCCACTGGTGTAAAGGCTGGATTCGAGGTAGTAGTTGTCGAACGTGACGGCGAAGGCTTTCAAGTCGAGGTCCTGCTCGTGGCGCAGGTAGGCCACAGCGAATTCGCGCATGCCGTCGAGGTCGTCGATATCGCCCGACGCAGTGAACGCGCGGTCATCGGACTTGACGGCTTTTTTCGCCAGGAAATCGTCGGCGATGTCCTTGATGTATTCGCCGTTGTAGGCTTGGGCATTTTCTCCGCTGGGCCAGGCCGCATCCCCCGGCTTGAAGCCGTGCGCGCGCAATTGGGTGCTGGTGGCCAGCGTGTTGATCTGCACACCGGCGTCGTTGTAATAAAACTCGCGGTACACGTCCCAGCCCTGGGTCTGGAACAGGTTGCAGATGGCGTCGCCCAGCGCGGCCTGGCGCCCGTGGCCCACGTGCAGCGGGCCGGTCGGGTTGGCGGAAACGAATTCCACCAACACGCGCCGGCCGTTGGCCGGCTGGCTGCCAAATCCGGAAGTGCGCGCCAGCACGTCCCGCACGATGTCCTGTTTGGCCGCGTTTTTGAGGCGGATGTTGATGAAGCCCGGCCCGGCGATGTCGACCGCCTCCACCCAGCGCGCGAACGCGGGCGTGGCCAGCATCTCGCTGCGCAGGGTGTCGGCCAGCTGGCGCGGGTTGGTTTTGAGCGATTTGGCAAGCTGCATCGCCGCCGTGGTGGCCAGATCGCCATGCGACGCCACTTTGGGCGATTCAAACAGGGCTTTGGCACCGGCGCCGGGCGCCAGGCGTTCCAGAATCCCTCCCAGGGCTTCGAGTAATTCTTTTTTTGCAGTCAACATGCGTCGATTTTACGGGGCGGTGCCGGGTGATCCCGCCAGTGGGGTGTGATTTCAGGATGCTATTATTTATATAGCAATAAATGGCCATTTCACGTGACTTGGGATGCCAAAAATCTTCAAATTTCCGAAAATGGACCTTCAAACATGAAATAATTAACATCCATGTTAACTTTTTGAAGCTGCGGCATTGCCCGCCGGATTCGCCCTTCGCGCCGGGCACCCCGCTTTCGATGCCGGGGTGTATAACCGGAATCCATTCCGAAACCGAAATACCAAGGAGACCCCATGCGTCTGATCCGACTGCTGAAACTTGCCGCGCTGGCACTGGGCGTGGCGCTTGGCGCCCAAGCGGCGTGGGCGCAAAACTTTCCCACGCGCGCGATCAAGATCGTGGTGCCGGCGACACCCGGCGGCGCGATTGACCTGATCGCCCGTTCCTTGGCTGAAAAATTGACGGTCTCCCTCGGGCAGCCGGTGCTGGTTGAAAACAAACCCGGCGCCTCCAACAACCTGGGCACCGATTTCGTGGCAAAAAGCGCGCCCGACGGTTACACCCTGGCCATCGTGGCGTCCAGCCATGCAACCAACAAACACCTGTTCAAAGTCATGCCCTATGACCCGGTGAAAGACTTTGCGCCGGTGGCCTACACCCACGTTGTGCCCCTGTTGCTGGCGGTGCACCCCGGCGTGCCGGCCAAAACCGTGCCCGAGCTGGTGAGCTGGATCAAGGCCAACCCGGACAAAGCCATTTACGCCTCCAGCGGCCCCGGCAGCTCGCTGCACATGGCCGCCGAGTTGTTCATGAGCATGAGCAAAACCAAAATGCAGCACGTGCCCTACAAAGGCAGTTCGGCGGCGCACCCCGACCTGCTGGCCGGCCGCACCGCGATGATTTTTGACCCGGTGCCGGCCATCCGCGCGCATGTGAAAGCCGGCAGCCTGCGCGGCATCGCCGTCACCACGTTGGGCCGCTCCAGCGCCTTCCCCGAGTTGCCGACGATTGCCGAATCCGGCTACGCCGGTTACGACGCCAGCACCTGGGGCGGCATTTTGGCGCCCGCCGGCACACCGAAGGACGTGGTGGCGAAACTCAACGTGGCCATCAACGACGCCCTGAAACTCGAAGACGTGCGCTCCCGCCTGATCGGCGCCGGCATTGAAATCCAGAGCGGCACACCGGAGCGATTTGGCGACGTGATCAAAAATGAAGTCGACAAATGGGGGCGTATCGTCAAGGAGGCGGGCATTCAGCCGGAGTAACACCCGGCTTCACTGGATACGGCGAACCTGACGTTAAGGCAAGGTCGCCAGCGCGCGCAATTCTTCCGGCGTGGTCGACGGAAAACCGAAGAACTCGAGATAGGCCGGAATCTGCTCGAACAACATGTCGGTGCCCACCTGAAAGCGGCAACCGCGGGCCTGCGCGGCCTTGAGGAAAGCCGTCATTTGGGTGGCCATCACGACTTCACCGACAAAGGTGCTGGGCGCCACACGCGACATGTCCATCGGCATCGCATCGCCCTCGTTCATGCCCAGGGGCGTGGCGTTGACCACCACGTCAAAACCGGCCGGGTCGTTGGAGCCGGTTTGCACGTTCAAATCGGGGTAATGCTGCTTGAGCCGCCCGCCCAGGGCCTGGGCGGAAGCCGCGTTCACGTCAAACAAAGCAAACACGGCCACGCCCGCTGCCGCGAGCGACGCTGCAATGGCGGAGCCCACGCCGCCGCTGCCAACCACCAGCACGCTCGCGCCCTTGAGCGCAATGCCTTTGCGCAGCACGCCGCGCACGAAACCTTCGCCGTCAAACATGTCGCCCTGCAGCTGGCCCTTGGGCCCCAGCCGCACCGCATTGCAGGCACCGGCCACGGCAGCCATGGGGAACACCTCATCCAGAAGGCCAATAGTGGTGACCTTGTGCGGCATGGTGATCAACGCGCCGCGAATATTGCTCAGGCGGAACACCGACTTCAGGAACACCGGGAAATCTTCGGGTTTGCAACCCATCGGGATGACGCGCGCGTTGACCCCGGCTTTGTCAAACCAGGGGTTGTAGATCATCGGAGCCTTGAAGCTGTGCGTGGGAAAACCGATGTGGGCGACCAGCTCGGTATGGCCGTTGATGAGGCCTGGAACTTTTGCTGCCAAGTCGGCCATTATTTGCCCGCCTTGACGGCGGACACGGCGGCGCGCAGGCCCAGCAGGTAACTCTCCACGCCAAAACCGGCGATTTGGCCCTTGGCGATTTCAGCGATCACCGAATGATGGCGGAAGGCTTCGCGCGCATGGATGTTGGACATGTGCACCTCGAAGATCGGGCACTTGAGGATGGCCAGCGCGTCGCGGATGCCGTAGCTGTAGTGCGTCCAGGCTCCGGCGTTGATCAACACCGCCTCGACACCTTCGCCGTGCGCGCGGTGGATGCGTTCAACCATCTCGCCTTCGTGGTTGGTCTGGAAACATTCCACCGCTGCGCCAAGCTCCTGGCCCAGAGCGCTCACGGATGCATCGATCTCGGCCAGCGTGGTGGTGCCGTATTGCGCCGGATCGCGCTTGCCGAACATGTTGAGGTTGATGCCGTTGAGCACGAGGATTTTCATGGGAGTTCCTGAGGAAGCAAATCTAAATGGCGATGGGTCTGGGCCCGCACCGACCTGCGACGGCAAGCGGGGGCCCATAGCGATCAGATCCGGCCGCTATGGCCAGATCGGTCCGCTTGTTTGCTGGCCTGATTACTTGCGCAGCTTGGCCAGCTCGGCCATCATTTCATTGACGGTGGCTTCACCGACGTTGGCGCTGAACTGGGCGATCACCGGCTTCATTTTTTCGCGCAATTTGGCGACTTCCGCTGGCGGGAAGGTGGTCACGGTCATGCCGTTTTTCTTCAGCAAGTCGAGGTTGGCGGCCACTGCAGCACGGGCGGCTTCGCGCTGGCCTTTGGCGGCTTCGTCAGCCGAGTCGTCCAGGATTTTCTTTTCAGCGGCGGAGAGGCTGTCCCACACCTTCTTGCTGAAAATCACCGACTGGGGGTTGTACTGGTGGTTGGTCAGGGCGATGTGTTTTTGCACTTCCCAGAACTTGTTGGCAGCGATCACGCCAATCGGGTTTTCCTGGCCGTCAATGGCTTTTTGCTCCAGGCCGCCATATACCTCGGGGAAAGGCATGGGTGTGGGGTTGGCGCCCAGGGCTTTGACCCAGGCCACGTTGATCGGGTTGGGGATCACGCGCAGTTTCAGGCCTTCGATATCGGCCACGGTGTTCAGCGGGCGCTTGCTGTTGGTGATGTGGCGGTAGCCGAGTTCCCAGTAAGACAAGCCGATGATGCCTTTTTCTTCCAGCAACTTGTGCATCTTGCGGCCGACGGGGCCGTCAACAATCGCGTCGGATTCTTTCTCGTTGGCGAACAGGAACGGGAAGTCAAAAATCGCCAGCTCTTTGGCTTCAGACGCCAGAATGCCCGAGTTCATCACCGACATTTCAACCGTGCCGCCCTTGATGGCCGACACCACTTGCTGGTCGCCGCCCAAGGCGCTGTTGAAAAACAGGTTGACCTTCATCTTGCCGCCCGACTTGGCAGCCACGGCTTCGGCAAATTTCTTCATGCCGGCAGCGGCAGGGTGGGTTTCAGGGCCGGCCACGCCGAACTTGATGACGCGCTCTTGCGCCGAGGCCAGGCCAAAGGCGGCAAAAGCCACAGCGGCGGCGATCGATTTCAGTACCAAACGTTTCATGCTTGTCTCCAAAAAAGGGAACTCAGTACGCGAATTTAATGACCCAGGACACGGCGTACCAAACGCGCCATCGGTCGGAAAACTGTTTAACGCAGTGCAGCCATTTCAGTTCTACGGGAAAACATCAGTCTCAACCGTAAAGCCACTTGGCCGGCACCATGATCAGCGACGGGAACAGCACCATCAGGAACATCAGGGCAAACTGCACCGCCATGAAGGGCAAGACGCCGCGGGTGACATCGTCCATGCGCATACGTCCGACACCGGCCACGACGTTCAGCACGGTGCCCACGGGCGGCGTCACCAGGCCGATGGAGTTGTTGATGATGAACAACACGCCAAAATAAACCGGGTCGATGCCCGCCGCCTTGATGATCGGCATCAGCACCGGGGTGAGGATCAGGATGGTGGGCGTCATGTCCATCGCGGTGCCCACCACCATCACGAGGACCATGATGGCCATCAAAAGCAAGGTTGGGTTGCCCAACAAGGGTTCGAGCAAAGTAACCACCTGCTGCGGCAATTGCGCCACGGTGATCATCCAGGCCGAGACCATGGCAGCGGCCACCAGGAACATGATGACTGATGTGGTTTTGGCCGCCTGCAGAAACACGTCGTACAGCTGCGCCCAGGTCAACTCGCGGTAAATCAGACCGGCCACAAACAACGCGTAGACCGCCGCGACCACGGCCGCTTCGGTGGGTGTGAACACGCCCAGGCGCAGACCCACCAGGATGATGACCGGCAACATCAGCGCCCAACCCGCGCTTCGAAACGCCGCCATGACCTCGGCCAATGTGCGCTTGGGCGGGGGTTCGAGTTGTTCCTTGCGCGTAAGCCACCACCACGTGGCCCATAGGCCGGCCGCGAGCAAAATGCCGGGGAAGATGCCGGCGAGGAAAAGTTTGGAGATGGAGACCCCACCGGCTACACCAAAAATCACGAACCCGATCGACGGCGGAATGATCGGGCCAATCACGCCGCAAGCGGCGATCAGGCCGCCACTGCGGGCCTTGTCGTGACCGGCCTTCACCATCATGGGCAGCAACAAGGCGGTGAGTGCTGCGGCATCCGCCACGGCCGAGCCGGACAGGGCTGACAAGATACAGGCCGCGATGATGGTGACGTAACCCAGGCCGCCGCGGATGTGGCCGACCAGCGCCAGCGCAAAGTTGACGATGCGTTTGGACAGGCCCCCGGTATTCATCACCTCGCCGGCCAACATGAAGAAAGGCACGGCCAGCAACGGAAAGCTGTTGGCGCCCTCCATGATGTTCTGCGCGAGGATCTGCGCGTCAAACGAATTCATGTGCCACATCAGGGCAGCGCCGCTCAAAAGCAGCGAATAGGCGATGGGAATGCCGAGGGCCATGGCGGCCAGCAGGGAACCCAGAAAAACGGCAATGGTCATGTTGTCTCTCGCTTGTATTTGTGCGGGCTGCGCGCTTAACGGATGGGCTGCGGAACGTCCACTGGCTCTTCTTCGGATTCACGCACGCCGATCAGGTCTTCCTCTGACAAGGTGCCGTTGAGCAGGCGCCACAGGTGGTTGGCCAGAATGATGGCGCTGAAGACGGCGCAAAACATGCCGCTGGCATAGAAGTAACCCAAAGAGGTTTCCATCGCGGCGCTGGTGGAGGTCCAGTTCACCTTGACCTGCTCCAGCGAGCCGCTGAACAACAACCAGCAGATGAACAGCATCAACACGTGGCCAAGCACCAGGCAGACTTTTTTGCCACGCAGCGACAGGCGCGATACCAGGGTGTCGGTGCCGAGGTGGGTTTTGTCATGCAGGGCGACGATCGCGCCAAAAAAGGTGAGCCAGACAAACAACCAGCGCGACAACTCCTCGGACACGGTGATGCCGGAATTGAAGGCATAACGCATCACCACGTTGATGAACACCAGCACCACCATGACGGCCAGGCCGGCAGCCATCAACATGCCCAGAAATTTGCAAAAGCGGTCAATCAATGTGTCAAGCATAGCGCTCCTCGTTTTGTCGTTTTGTCGTTCTGATGGATCAGCACAAAAACTGAATTTCCGTAAATGTACTAACTAGTTAGTTTTAATAAATCAGTGAAAACCCTTAGATCACCCTCAAGTCCCGGATTTTTTGGTTGTTTGCTCATGCTATTTCCGTACAAAACGAACCACCATCTCGACGATGCTGTCGCGCCGCGCTGTCAGGGCTTGGGCGGTTTGCGTGTCTTTCTTGAAGATCAGCCCAAAGGTGTGCTGGTTTGAAACGTTGAAAAACGTCAAGGCCGAAATCGATTTATGGATGTCCACCGGGTCCAGGTGGGCGCGGAACACACCTTGTTTCACCCCGCGGTCGTAGAGCTTGCGGATGGCGTCGATGGCCGGCACATTGAGCTGCTGGATGATCTTGCTCTGGCGCAGGAACTCGCCGCGCTGCATGTTTTCGCTCATCACCAGGCGGATGTAAGCCTCGTTGCCGTGGTGGTGGTCAAAGGTGAAAGCCACCAGTTTGCGCAAGGCATCTTCCGGTGGCAGGTCTTCCAGGTGCAACTGGCCTTCAATCCCCCGCATCTCCCGGTAGGATTCTTCCAGCACCGCCAGATACAAGCCTTCTTTGCTGCCAAAGTAGTAGTAAATCATGCGCTTGCTGGTCTTCGTGGCGGCCGCAATCTCGTCGATGCGCGCGCCGGCCAGGCCCTTCTCGCTGAACTCCAGGTGCGCCACCGCCAGGATGCCGGCCATGGTGCGCGCCGGGTCGTTGGTGCGTGCGGGTGCCACCACTTTTGCGGCTTTTGCCACCTTTGCCGGCACCGCCACTGTGGCCACGGCTTTGGTCGGTGATTTTCGCAAATGTACTAACTGGTTCATTCACAAAGTGTAAACGCCGATGCCTTGGCGTCAACGCCGGGAAAACACCAATGCCTGGAAACCTCAGGCGAAGCGCACACCCAGCGAGCCCAGCGGCCCGAAGTCAGCGGCAATCACGTCGCCCGCCACAATGTTGATGGGCCGGGTGAACGAGCCCGACAACACGATCTGGCCCTTTTTCAAGCCACCGCCGTGTGCCGCGAGTTTGTTCACCAGCCAGGCCATGCCAGCGGCCGGGTGGCCCATCACTGCGGCGGAGACGCCACTTTCCTCAATGGTGCCGTTCTTCGACAACGTGGCGCCGACCCAGCGGATATCCACGTCAAAGGGCCGCACCAGGCGCCCGCCAGTGATGAGGGCGCCGGCGGCTGCGTTGTCGGCAATGGTGTCGACGATCTGGCGCGGCACCTGGGTGCGGTAGGCGATGAGTTCCAGCGCGGGCGTGATGAATTCGGTGGCGCGCATCACGTCGGCCACGGTGCAGCCCGCCCCGGCGAGGTCCTGGCCCATGATGAAGGCCAGCTCCACCTCGAGGCGCGGGTTCACATACCGCGCGGTGTCAATCTGCGCGCCATCGGCAATGAGCATGTCGTCGGTGAGGTAGCCGTAATCCGGCTCGGTGAAGTTGCTGGCCATCTGCATGGCGCGTGAGGTCAGGCCGATCTTGCGGCCCACGAGGCGCGCGCCGTCCTTGATGCGTTTGTCCAGCCACAGCTGCTGGATGGCGTAGGCGTCGGCCAACTCGATGCCGTCATAGGTCTTGCTCAGCTGGGGGATGATGCTGCGGGACCGGTCGGCGTGGTAGAGGCTATCGGCAGCTTGCTGGCGTGTTTTTTTGGTGAGCACGGAATTTCCTCGGAGGGTTCAAACGCAATTATTTGATCGGGGCGCGCGGCAGGGTGGATTCGCCGTGCTCCATTTTGAACACAAAGTCCAGGCTGAACCAAGGCGTGGTCACCTCCGGCTTGCCCTGGGGCGGCGCGTCGTGGCGCACAAACTGCCCGGTGAGTGTTTCCGTCACGCCGAACTGCACGTCGGTGGCGAGGTTCGGGTCGTCGTGAGCATAGACCTGCGAGATCAGCGTCTTGAAGCCGGGTTTGACCACCAGCGCGTGGACGTGCGCTGGGCGCATGGCATGGCGCTTTTGCGCCTTGAGCATCGGGCCGACGACACCGTCGGTCGGAATCGGGTAACCCACCGGCTTGATGCTCCAGAAGTCAAAACGCCCCTGTGCATCGGTGGTGAATTTGCCGCGCAGGTTCATGTCGGCGTGGCCAATCTCACGTGCTTGCGCCTGGTTTTCATACAGGCCGGTGGCGTCGCAATGCCACACGTCAACCAAGGCGTTGGCTACTGGCGCGCCGGCCGCATCCACCACCTGCGCGCGCACGTGCATCGGCAGCCCGGGCGTGGCGCTGCGCACGATGGACGCGCCATTGGCGGTGGGCGGCGAATTCAGCCGCCAGAATGGCCCAAGCAGGTTGTGGGTGGAATCTGCGGCGTGGTTTTGCAGGCAGACCAGGCTCGACACCCCGAGTGAGCCGGCCATCAGCACCACCTCGTTGTGCGAGTCGTTGCTGAGCTGGCCCATCCGGGCGATGAGCGCCGTGGCGGCGCGGAATTCATCTTCCGTGAGCTTCACGTCTTTCACGAAGCCATGCAAGTGGGTAACCAGCGAGGTCATGATCTCGCGCAAACGCGCGTCGGGCGTTTGTTGCATGACGGCCAGCACGGCCTGGCTCAGATCGTCCGGGTTGCGGATCATGTGCTCAGTACCCAGGTTCAAACCAGCGGAACCGTGATCGCCTTGATCACCGCTGCCGTGTCGGGCCGCACACCGCGCCACCAGTCAAACGCCTCGGCCGCCTGCTCGGCCAGCATGCCCACACCATCGGCGATTTTTTTCACGCCCGCGTTGTGCGCCAGGCGCAGGAAGGGCGTGAGGCCCTTGCCGTAAGCCAATTCATAAGCCAGCAGGCCATTGACAAACACCGAAGCCGGCACCGGTGGCAACTCGCCTTTGAGGCTGGCCGAGGTGGCGTTAAAGACCAGGTCGAAGGACTGCCCGTCGAGGTCGGCATAGGTGCAGGCTTTCACCACGGCGCTGGAACCGGAACCGGCACCGTTGCCAATGTCAGCCAGCGCCTGGGCGATGTCCAGATGCCGGTTGGCGATGACCAGCAGGGCCGGCTTTTCCGCGAGGAAGGGCAACAGGGCACCGCGCGCTGCGCCACCGGCGCCGAGCATCAAGACCCGTTTGCCCGCCAGCGGTGTTTTCAGGTTGTGCACCACATCGCGCACCAAGCCCACGCCGTCGAAGTTTTCGGCGATGACGCGATCGCCCTCGAACTTCATGCAGTTGGCAGCGCCAGCGAGTTGCGCGCGCTCCGAGCGCTCCGGGGCATAAGCGAAGGCGTCGAGTTTGAACGGCGCGGTGATGTTCAGGCCGCGCCCGCCACGTGCGCGAAAGGCGTCCACGTCAGCGGCGAAATCCTTGCCTTCGATCCGGCCGTACTCCAGGTCTTGTTGCGTCGCTTGGGCAAACATGCCGTGAATGAGCGGCGATTTGCTTTGCGCGATGGGGTTGCCGATGACGGCGTAAATGCTCTTACCCCCACGGTCGCCCACTTCGTGTGGCTCCCTGCCCCCCGAGGGGGCCGTGCCTTGCTTGGGGCGGCCCGGCGCTGCGGCTTCAGTCATTTCTATTTATCCTGTTAAGCAAAAACCGTAATTATCCCTTCGCAGCCAGGCGCATGACGGCTTCTTCCGCATACAACACACCGTCTTGGACCAAGGTGTCGATGTCGGCCTCGGAATACCCCAACCCCGCCGCGATGGCGCGGTTGTGTTGCCCAAGCAAAGGTGCCACACCGCTGGGCGTGGTGTCGCATTCCGAAAAGCGGAACGGCAGGTTCGGCAGTTTCACTTTGCCCAGGATCGGATGTTCCTGCTCCACGACCATGCCGCGCGCCAGGGTTTGCGGGTCGTTCATGACTTTGTCAATGGTTTGCACTGGCGCGGCCGGAATGCCGGCAGCGTCGAGCTGGTCACAACACTGTTTCACGCCCGTTTGCGCCAAACACCAGGCGCGCACGCGGGCCAGGATGTCGTCGCGGTTCGCATTGCGTTGGGTTTGGTTCCAGTCGCCCACTTGCGCCGCATACGCCTCGCCACCCATGAGTTTGGCCAGCGCGCGCCAGGTGTCGGCCATTTGTGCGGCGATCACCACGTAGCCGTCTTTGGCGGTGAAGGTGCCGTAGACCGTGCTGGTGGGCAGGTCGTGGCCGGTTTGTTTCGGCAGGCTGCCTTCGAGCAAATAGCCTTGCGCCGCGTAGTCGTGCATAGAGACCATGCAGTCGTGCAGGGCGATATCGATGTGTTGCCCGCGGCCACTGGCCACACGGCCGAAGAGTGCCGCGCAAATCGCCGCCACACCGTGCATGCCGGCGTACATGTCGGCGATCGGCATTCTGAACAGCGTGGGCGCTTCACCGGGCATGCCCAGGAGCGACTGCGCGCCGCTCCTGGCCTCGGCGATCAGGCCGAAACCGGGGCGTTGTGCATCCGGCCCGGTGTGGCCGAAAGCGCTGACCGAGCAGTACACCAGGCGCTGGTTGCGTTTGGAGAGCTCCTCGTAACCCAGCCCCAGGCGGTTCAAGGCGCCGGGGCGGTAGTTTTCGACAAACACGTCCGCGCTGTCGGTGAGTTTGTGCATCAGCGCCAGGCCACGCGGGTCGCGCAGGTTGATGCACAGGCCCTGTTTGCCCATGTTTTGCTGCAGGAAATAACCGCTCACGCCGTTGATGAGGGTGGGTGTGGTGCGGCCAGCGTCGCCCTCGGTGGGCCGCTCGACCTTGATCACGTCGGCACCCATGGCCGAGAGGCAGCGCGACATGTGCGGGCCCGCGAGGAAGTGGCTGTAATCAATGACGCGAACGCCCTTGAGCGGGGGATTTTGAGATTTATTTTCTGACATTATGCTTATAAATTATTTTGGCTATTAAGTCACGTCATTATTTATTTTAATGATATGAATTTTATACTAATTATGTATATAAATTAATCTAATTATAACTATGAATTTAATTTATACTGAAAATTAACCCACTTCAACATTAATCAACCCCAATATGGGTACATTTAATTCATTCCCCAGACGAGACCTTACACCGGCCGGCGCAGGATCATCAAGCGGTGTTCACCACGTTGCACCACCTGGTCGTTCTGGTTGAGCAGCTCCGAAGGCAACACCACAATGCCCCAGCCCGGTTTGCTTTTGCTCTCGCGCATCTTGCCCACCTTGAACTTCACACGCAACACGTCGCCAATGTAGATCGGCAGCAAAAAATCCCAGGTCCAGCCCAATGACATGCCGGGCAGGAAGCGGTATTCACTCTGGGTTTTGAGGCCATCGGCCACACTCTGCCCCATCAGTCCGTGCGCCACGCGCCGCCCGAAGTGCGAATTGCGGGCGTATTCCTCGTCCACATGCACGGGCGTGAAGTCGCCAGTGAGTTCGGCGTAGGCGTGGATGCGCTCCGAGGTCACTTCGTAACTCGGGCTCACACATTCGTCGCCAACCCTGGCGTCGTCCCAGTATTTTTCAGGCGTTTTGAAATCGATTTTGGGAGCTGGCATGGCTTATTCCTTCGCGCGCGGATTGACTTGCAGCACTTGCGCCACTGTATGGGGCGCTGCCTGGATGAGCTCGATCGCCAGGCCATCGGGCAGTTGCAGCCAATTGCGGCCTTGCGGCAGGGTTGTCACGCCGAACTTGTGGCACTCGGCAATCGCCAGCTCGAGGTCTTCAACCATCACGCCCAGGTGCGCGAGCCAGCCGGCGGCGTTGCTGGGCAGCGCTTCAAAACCGGGCGTGCTCATCAACTGCATGCCGCCAATCGTCCAGTACTGCTTGGGGTTGGCCGGGTCGCCGTCAATCTCGCGCACGTCCATGCCGAGCGCTTCATAAAAAAACCGGATATGCCAATGGATGTCTTTGACACGTATGGCGACGTGTTCTACGTAGGATTTTTTGGTGTAGCTCATGGAGATTTCGGTGGAAGTGATTTTTCAATGCCTTTCATACACGCTACCAGCGTCTGGTTCACGGGAGTCGGCACGCCATGCAGCCGGCCCAGCTCGACGACAGCACCGTTGACGTAATCGATCTCGGTGACCGAACCCGCCTCCAGGCTTTGCAGCATCGACGCCTTGAACTCGAACGGCAAGCCCACCGCCGCTTTAAGCCAGGGCGCGCGCGGGTCGGTCGTCGTGACGGCA
>JANMMR010000528.1:0-2021 GCA_031373455.1 Rhodoferax sp. | reverse complement strand
CTCGACGGCTTTCACATCGGCTTCGACAACTGGCACTCGACCGACGGCGCGGAGAACCACGAACTCGCGAAAGAAATCTACCTCGCACTGCGCCGCAACGAGCTGATCGCGACGAAGACGATCGAGCAGTTCTTCGACCCGCCCAATTTTTGGCCTTCAGATTCTAGGAGTTGCGGGCGGCGCCGGAAGTTTCAAGGTGGCGCGTAAAACCCCATATTGGGTATGATTGCGCCTTGAACTCTGTTTTAAATGAATTTAAATTTAAAAATTGACTAAATTTAAATCAAATTACTATTAAATAATATAGCAAACTATTGTTATTTTGCGTGACTTGATAGCGAAAAATATTTCAACAGTATTACTTTAAATAGATATTTAAGGCAATTGCACCAAACCCCCAAGCCCCTCAGGTCCGCAGCTCGCCATGGCCCAGCACCACGTATTTCAGTGACGTGAGCCCTTCGATGCCGACCGGCCCGCGGGCGTGGAACTTGTCGGTGGAGATGCCGATTTCAGCGCCCAGGCCAAATTCAAAACCGTCGGCAAACCGGGTGCTGGCGTTGACCATCACGCTGGCTGAATCGACCTCGCGCAGAAACGCCTGCGCGTGCATGTGGTCACGGGTGACGATGGCGTCGGTGTGGTGTGAGGAGTATTTGTTGATGTGCCAGATCGCCTCCTCCACACCCGCCACCACCTTGATGCTGATGACGGCGGCGAGGTACTCTTCGTACCAGTCCTGCTCGGTGGCGGCCTGCAGGTTGGCGCCTTTGAGCGTGCCGACCTTCTCCAGCGCGCGCAGGGTTTCCAGCACCTCGGCGTCACAGCGCATCTCGACGCCCTTGCTGGCGAAAATGGCGGCGATTTTCGGCAGGAATTCGCCCGCCACGCTGCGCGCCACCAGCAGGCCTTCCATCGCGTTGCAGGGGCTGTATTTGTTGGTTTTGGCGTTGTCGGCCACGGCCACGGCCATGTCCATGTCACACGGGTCGTCCACGTAGACGTGGCAATTGCCGTCCAGGTGTTTGATCACCGGCACCTTGGCGTCTTTGCTGATGCGTTCGATCAGGCCCTTGCCGCCGCGCGGGATGATCACGTCCACGTACTGCGGCATGGCGATAAGCTGGCCCACGGCTTCGCGGTCGGTGGTCTGCACCAGCTGCACCGCGTCCATCGGCAAGCCGGCCGATTGCAGCGCCAGCTGCACCAGCTCCGCCAGCGCCATGTTGGACTCGATCGCCTCGGAGCCGCCGCGCAAGATGCAGGCGTTGCCGCTTTTGATCGACAGGCCGGCGGCTTCGATCGTCACGTTCGGGCGGCTCTCGAAAATCATGCCAAACACGCCAATCGGCACGCGCATCTGGCCGACCTGGATGCCGCTGGGCTGCTGCTTCAGGCCGGTGACTTCGCCAATCACGTCTGGCATGGCGGCGAGTTGTTCGAGCCCCAGGGCGCAGGTTTCGATGATTTTGGCGCTGAGTTTGAGGCGGTCGACCAGCGGCGCGGCCAGCCCGGCCTGGGTGGCGCGGGTGATGTCTTTGGCGTTTTCAAGCTGCAGGCGTTCGACATTGGCGCGCAACAGCTCGGCCAGTGTGGCCAGCGCGGCGTTTTTGGTCGCCGTCGAGGCCCGGGCCATCAGGGCCGACGCCGCTTTGGCCTGCATGCCCAGCAGTTGGGTGTATTCGGCGACGCTGGGAACCGAGGGGTCGTTTCGTGGCGCAGGCGCGGCCCCGGCGGGCAACGAAGCACGCGCAGCGGGGAGCGTGGGGGCCTTTTCCGACGGGCCGCCCCGAGAAAAAGACGCCCCCTCGGGGGGCAGCGAACCACGCGCAGCGGGGAGCGTGGGGGCCATTTTACTTTGAGCGTTCATGCGCCCATTTTCCCTGAAATCAGGCGGCGCGGGCCACCGGCGGGCTGCATTCCCGACACAGCATCTGGGCCAGACGGTGCAGCGACTGCCAGGGGTTGGCCGGCCAATCCGGCTGCTTCAAACCCTTGACGATGCCGTCCACCTGGTGCGC
>JANMMR010000520.1:0-2070 GCA_031373455.1 Rhodoferax sp. | reverse complement strand
CATTCGGCATTGATGGCTTCGCGCATGGCTTTCTGGCTGATGTTGTCTTTCAAGCCGTCTTTGAGGTAAACCGTGAGTTTGACGACGTCCCCCAAAGTTGCCCCGCCCGCCGCCAGCAGGCTTTGCAAATTGGCAAAGGCGTGTTTGACCTGGGCCATCGGGTCTTCGGGCAGTTTGCCGCTGGCAGCGTCCGCGCCATTGATGCCGGAAGAGCAGAGCAGGTTGCCGACGCGGGCGCCCATCGGGATGGGCGTGTTGCCATGGCCCAGACCGGGCACATGCAGTGAACGTTTGCCGGGTACGAAGTGCGTCATGCAGGTTCACTCTCAAAAAAGGCAGGCGGCACGGTGGCGAGAAATTCGGAAAACCCGCTGGAGCCTGCCGGCACGTGCGCCAGCATGGCATGGGCGGCGGCTTCTTCATCGCCCTCGCTGATGGCTTTGGTGATGGCCACATGGTCATCGAGCGATTTGCGGATTTGTGTGGGCGTCTGGAAATCACGCACCCGGTAGCGCTGGATCAGCCGGTGCGCCTGGCGCAGTTGGGCGGCGAGGTATTCGTTGCGGCTGCCTTTGAAGATCGCTTCGTGGAACATGCTGTTGGCAAGGGCGTATTCGGCGGCGGCGCCGCTCTGGGCGGCCTCTTCACAGCGCAGCATGGTGTATTGCAGGCGCTCGCGCGTGGCGTCGTCCACACGGCGGGCGGCCAGGCGGGCGGCGAACGATTCCAGCTCGCCCAGCAGTTCCATCAGGCCGCGAATCTTGCTGATGGACATGCGCGCCACCATGGCCCCCTGGCGCGGCGTGATGACCACAAGCTCGCGCGCCACCAGTTGCTGCAATGCCTCGCGTACGGGGGTTCGCGACACCTCAAAACGCGCGGCCAGGGCGCGTTCGTCGAGCGGTGCGCCGGGTGGCAACTTGCCACTTTCAATGTCTTCCAGCAATGAGGCGAGGATGCCCGAACCCCGGCCTATACGCACTGAATGACCTGAATGGCCAAAATGGCCATCGCGGGGACGCGGTTCGGGTGCGATGGGTACTTGGGCGAGGGTGGAGGCGGGCATGGTGAGGGGCGTTTAAAAATGTCAAATCTGCGTTGTGGTGTACTTTAACTTAAAATTTGTATGCCACAAGTAGATTTATGAATAATTTAATGGCAGAATAGGCTTGGCTGCACGTTTTCATTTGTCGTAGATTTTGATTGAAGTACAAGTTTATATTGAATTTTAATTAAATAAACGATTAATAAAATTTAAAAAACAGTTATTTATTTATAGCTAAAAATCGAATAAATTCGAGACTTAATGCCAATTATTTTTTAGCAAGTATTTTTCACAAAAGTTATTTTGAAAATTTCAAACCAACACCGCCCATGCTATTGCCGACCCCTGCCACCGTGATGCAACACATCCTCAACCCGCGTTCCATTGCCATCGTTGGCGCCTCGTCAGACCCACGCTCCTTCGGCGGTTTTGTCTTGGCCAACCTGGAGCGTTTTGGCTACCAGGGTGCCATCCACCTGGTCAGCAGGGGCAGCACGGAAATTAATGGGCGGCCCTGCGTTGCCACGGTTGATGCTTTGCCTCAATCGATTGACCTGGCGGTGCTGGCCATCCCTGAATCCGGCGTGCTCGAAGCCATTGACATGCTGGGCCGGCTCGGCACCCGGGCGGCGGTGCTGTTTGCCTCTGGATATGCAGAAAGCGGCGACGAAGGTGTTGCCAAACAGGCGCTGTTGACGCAGGTGGCCGCGCGCAGCGGCATCCGCTTGATTGGCCCGAACTGCATGGGTTTTACCAACTTTGCGGCGGGTGTGCCGGTGACATTTGAGCCCCTGTCAGCACCGGCGCTTCGCACCCGGCCACACAGCGCAGGCATCGGCGTAGTGGCCCAAAGTGGCTTCATGGCCGCCACGCTGCGCGACGCCTTCATGGGGCGCGGCCTGCCATTGAGCTGTGTGTTCTCCACCGGCAACGAAGCTGGCGTGCGCGTGGAAGACGTGTTGGCGCACTACATTGGCGACGCTTCCATCGGCGTGGTGGCGGTGTACGCCGAGCAGATTCGCAGC
>JANMMR010000434.1:0-18281 GCA_031373455.1 Rhodoferax sp. | reverse complement strand
GGCCAGATCCATTCACTGCGGGTGATGATCGACGCGAGCTGGAGCACCCAACGCCTGGAGCAGGCTTTCAACGATGTATACCGCGAGACCTTTGGCAACACTCTGGTTGGCATGCCGGTGGTGATCGTCAACCTTCGCACCATTGCGGTGGGTCGGCGTTCGAGCGCGGCACTGCCTTTGAGCAGCTCAAAAGCTACCGGTACTCCAAAAGCGGCTTCACGCCGCCCGGTGCATTTCAATGCCTGGTACGACACGCCGGTCTACTTGCGCGGTGACCTGGCGCCCGGCATGTCATTCAACGGCCCGGCGATTGTGGAGCAAAGTGACACCACGACCGTTGTGGAGCCGGACATGCATGTGACCGTGGACCCCAAAGGCAACCTCTTGGTGAAAGTGAAGGCTTGAAATGATCAATCCTGTGACCCTGGCGGTGGTGCGTGGCAGCCTTGAGCAAATTGCCGACGAGATGGATCTGCACCTGATCCACGCGGCGATATCGCCCATCATTTCCGAGACGAACGATTGCGCAAACGGCATTTTTCACCCAACCACCGGAGAGACCATTGCCCAAGGGCGGTACGGACTTCCAGTTTTTCTGGCTTACATGCAATTCACTGTTCAAACGGTGATTCAAATGGCGCAGGAAGACGGTGGCTTCAAGCCCGGGGACATGTGGATCCTGAACGACCCGTACATCGGTGGCAGCCATTTGCAGGACGTGCAACTGATCGCACCGGTTTTTGTAGACGGTGAACTCTTTGCCGTGATGGCGACCACCGGCCACTGGATGGACATCGGCGGCAATGTGCCCGGCGGCTGGGCGCCCAAGGCGACCGAGATTCACCAGGAGGGCATCATCATCCCGCCGGTCAAGCTGTATGAAGAAGGCAAGATCAACAAGGCACTGGTGAGCATGTTCAAGGCGAATGTACGGTTGCCGACGGAAATTGCCGGCGACCTGGCCGCCATGTCCAATGTGTTTTCCGTGGGCACGCGGGGCATCGAGGCGCTGGTCAAAAAATTTGGCCGCGCCGTCCTGTCGGATTGCCTGAACGAGATGATTGCGTATTCTGAGCGGCAGATGCGCTCCTACATCCGTGATCTGCCGGATGGCACCTACAGCTTCGAAGACTACTTTGACAACGACGGTATTGTGGATGTGCCGATTCCGATCCGCTTGGCCATCACAGTCAACGGTGATGACATGCACTTTGATTTCACTGGTACCGGTGCCACGTCGCGCGGGCCTGTAAACATGTCGCGCAACACCACCTTGTCCTCTTGCTATGTGGCGATCAAACACATCTTTCCGGACGTGCCCGTCAACGGCGGCACGTTCAGGCCGATTCATTTCATCCTACCTAAAAATACGCTTTTGTCGGCCGAGTACCCGGCCCCGGTCGGCGGTTATCTGGACCCGGTGGGGCGCGTGATTGATGTGGTGTTTGGCGCGATGTCCAAAGTGATTCCGGAGAAAGCCCCCGCAGCATTTTTTGGCACTACGGGCGTGGTCACAGTGAGTGGCACCCATCCGAGGAGCAAAAATTATTTTGTCGGTGTGTTCCCTTATCCGGGAGGCTACGGTGCCACTCAGGCCAGCGATGGCCTTATCAATGGTACGCCGCCGCAGTCGATGGCGAACTTCATGTCGCTGGAAATGTGCGAACACCGTTTTCCGCTTCGCTTTGACTACTTCAGGATTCGCAACGATTCGGGTGGCGCCGGCTGGCACCGTGGCGGGTGTGGCACTGAATATGGATTCACCGCCTGGTCTGACTGCATCGTCTCTGTGTTGGGGGACCGCGTGGACTACGCGCCTTTTGGCATTGTGGGTGGTGAAGCAGCTCTGGCTAATGTGGTTGAGTTCACCACGGCTGGGAAAACCTGGACTCCGGAGCTGCGCAGCAAGCAGGAAAAGGAACCTTTTTCGAGCGGAGACTCAATTCGCGCGTCCTCACCGGGCGGCGGTGGCTACGGCAGTGCACTGGAGCGTGAACCGGCGGCCGTGGAACGCGACTTGAACCGTGGCTACATCAGCCGTGAAACTGCGGAGTCGACCTACGGGGTTGTGATCGGTGAAGCGAAGAATCTGACGGGCGGACACCTGCGCTACAAGCTCGACCTGGACGCCACGGCTGCGCGGCGCGGCCAGTTGCAGGGCAAGACCGAATGGGCCGAAACCCAGATCGTGAACCACTAGAAGGAATAGAAATGGACAGCTCAGGAAGTTGGGAGTTGCCGGAAGACCTGAGGATGCTCAGGGAGACGATCCGGCGCTTCATGGTCGAGGAAGTCAAACCGGTCGAAGACAAACTGCCGCACGACGCCTATACCTTGGAGCCGGAGCCATTGAAGGTGCTTCAGAAAAAGGCACGCGATATCGGCTTGTGGTGTCTGGAGACGCCGGCAGAACACGGCGGCGCAGGCTTGAGCCTGCTCGGCCAATGTGTGGCAGCCGAAGAAGCGGCCAAGTGCCGCATGGGCGCTTACATCGCGGGTTGCGGTGCATTTGGGTTTGACCCGCCGGTTGTGATCTGGAAAGGTACGCCCCACCAGCAACGGTTTGCGCGCGAGGACATGGAAAACGGCACCAAGGCCTTTGTGGCGATCAGTGAACCCAGCGGCGGCTCCGACCCCGGGCGTGCCATCCAGTCACGTGCCGAGCGCAAGAGTGACCGCTACGTCATCAATGGCACCAAGATCTGGATCTCCGGTGCCGGCATGGCCAAGTGGGGCATCGTCTTCGCCCGGGTGGGAGAAAGCAAAGGGCGCGATGGCATCACCAGCTTCATTGTGGACAAAAGCAAGCCCGGGATCAGCCTTTCGCGCATACCGGTGATTCGTTCCTACTCGCCGTATGAAGTGCACTTCGACAACTACGAGGTGCCAATTGAGGACCGATTGGGTGAGGAAGGCAGGGGTTTTGCGTTTGCGGAGGAATGGCTGATTCACGCCCGACCGCCCTACGCAGCAGCGACCATCGGCATTGCGCAGGCGGCGCTGGACCTGGCGATTGAATGGGCCTCGCAGCGCAAGACCTTTGGCAGTCTGCTGGCTGACAAACAGGCGATCCAATGGATGATTGCTGACTCGGAAGTCGAACTTCGGGCTGCCCGCTTGTTGGTCTACCAGGCCGCGTGGAACGCCGATATGGGACGGGACATCAAGGTGGATGCGTCTGTCGCCAAGGTGTTTGGCACCGAGGCGGCAGGGCGCGTGGTAGACCGCTGTATCCAGATTTTTGGCGGGATGGGCGTGGCCCAGGAGTTGCCACTGGAGCGCTGGTACCGCGAATTGCGCATCAAGCGAATCGGAGAAGGTCCGTCCGAGGTGCACCGCATGGTCATCGCTAGGGACATGCTCCGTGGCAAACGGGTGGGGGCCTGATCATGGCCATCGACTTCACCGTCAACGACGAGGGCATTGCCCTTGTCACCATCAATCGTCCGGAGCGTCTTAACGCCATGGACGCAGAACATTACCAGGCCTTGTCGCAGGCGTGGCGCACAGTGCGCGACGACCCTGCCGTGCGGGTTGCGATCATCACCGGCGCGGGTGAACGATCTTTCACGACGGGGGCGGACATTAAGAGCTTTCTCACGGCACCGCCCGGTCTGTCCGATATGTGGCTAACCCAGCGCGACCAATTGCTCAACCGTGGGCTCGAAGTCTGGAAACCGGTGGTTGCGGCTGTGAATGGCTATTGCCTTGGCGGCGGCATGACCCTGATGTTGGCAACCGACATCCGGATCGCAGCGAGCCACGCCACCTTCAACCTGGCGGAGGTTAAGCGCGGCGTGATTCCGGGCAACGGTGGCACCCAGCGAATTCTCGACCAGTTACCTTATGCCGTGGCGATGGAAATGCTGCTGACTGCCGAGGGTATTGATGCCGTGGCGGCTGAGCGTTGGGGCCTGGTGAACAAGGTGGTGCCCCAAGCTGACTTGCTCGCCACCGCCTTCAGCTACGCCCGAAAAATTGCCGCCAATGCGCCGTTGGCGGTGCAGGCTGCCAAGGAACTGGCGGTACGAAGCCGTGACATGGATCTCACCACTGGCCTGCGAATGGAAGCTGTGATCAACCGCATGCTCATGGTTACCGAAGACGCCAAGGAAGGCCCCGCCGCATTTGCTGCGAAACGTGTCCCCAATTTCAAGGGTCAATGAGCATGGCTGCGCAATATCCGCTCGAAGGCGTCACCGTAGTAGACCTGGGGCAAATCTACAACGGCCCGTACTGCACCTTCCTCATGGCCATGGCTGGCGCAAAAATCATCAAGGTCGAGGCCAAGGGCGGCGAAAACCTGCGCCGGCGGGGCGTGGTGGGCGGGGCAGCGCTTCCTTTTGCGATGCTCAATTCCAACAAGACTTTTGCCACGCTCAATTTGAAGACCGAGCGCGGCTGCGGGTTGCTGCGGCAGATGGTGAAGAAGGCGGATGTTCTTGTGGAGAATTTTGCGCCGGGTGCGATGGAGCGCCTCGGTGTGGGGTACGAGTCGCTGCGGATCGCCAACCCGAAACTGGTCTACGGCTCAGGCTCCGGCTTTGGCCGTTCCGGTCCGAACAAAAATTACCCGGCCATGGATCTGACCGTGCAGGCCATGGCCGGCATCATGAATGTCACGGGTTTCCCTGATCGCCCTCCCGTCAAAGCGGGTCCGGCTCTGTGCGATTTTTTCGGAGGTGTGCATCTCTATGGTGCCATCATGACTGCGCTTTACGAGCGCGAAAAAACGGGCGTTGGCCGCTTGGTTGAGGTGTCGATGCAGGAGGCGGTCTATGCCTCGCTCAGTTCCAATTTGGGACTGCACCACAGCATGGGCAACTCGGTGCCGCCACGTACCGGTAACCGCCACGGCGGCCTGGCCGAATCCCCTTACAACGTCTATCCAACATCGGACGGCCACATCGCCATCATCTGCGTCAGTGAGACCCATTGGAAGGCTTTGCTTAAAGCCATGCAGCGTGAAGACTTGCAGACCGATGCCCGGTATGCCGACTTGAAAGAGCGCGTGGCGCACATGGACGAAGTGGATGAGTTGGTCACCGGATTCACCGCACACCACACCAAAAAGGCGTTGTTTGATCTGCTGATGAGCCACCGTGTACCCTGCGCCCCGGTGCGTGACCTTGACGAAGTGGTCAACGATGAGCATATGCATGCGCGCCGTGCGCTGGAGTGGGTGGAACATCCCCTGTACGGCCGTGTTTGTCTGCCCAATTCGCCGCTGCGTTTCGACGGTGTCGAGCCCATGGCAATCCGCCCAAGTGGCGCGCTTGGCTGTGACAACGACGAGGTTTATGGTGACTGGCTGGGTTTGCCAAAAGCCGAAATTGCCAGGCTGCAGGCCGACGAGGTGATCTGAACATGACCAACAACCTGAGCGGGAAAGTGGCCATTGTCGGCGTCGGTCACACCGCCTTTGGAAAACATCCGGGCCGCAGTACGGTGTCGCTCAACGTCGAAGCGATTCGCAAGGCCCTGGCAGACGCGGGAGTTGACAAGAGCCAGGTTGACGGCCTGTTCGTCAAGGCGCCCACGTCGAAATTCGAGATGATGTATGCGCAAAAACTGGCTGAAGGCTTGGGCATTGCGCCGCGCATCGGTGGTGTGTACGACCATGGCGGTGCCAGCAACATCAGCATGATCAGTTACGCCGCGATGGCCATTGAGGCCGGGCAATGCGAGATCGCCGTTGTTGCATTGGCCGACAACCCGGCTACGGGAACGCGGCAGGCCTACGAAAAATCTTACGGGGACGACGGCAGTGGATTGTTTGGCTGGTTTGGAACGCCAGCGGGCTACGCCATGATCGCGCAGCGTCACATGGGCCAATATGGCACCACGAGCGACCAATTGGGTGCGATCGCAGTGGCTTGCCGCAAACATGGCGCAAACAACCCGAACGCGCAGCTGCGCAAACCACTCACTCTCGAGCAGTACCGCGAGTCGCGGTTGATCGTAGCCCCATTGCGCCGGGATGACTGTTGTCTGGTCTCTGACGGTGCCGCAGCGGTAGTGTTGATGAGCGCGAAAAAAGCGGCCGAACTCAAGGTCAACAAGCCGGTGCCTGTGCTTGGTTTCGGACAAGGTCAAACCTCATGGGATGTGGCGTTGCGTCCGGACCTCACAACCACCGCTGCGAAGGTGTCGGCGCAGACAGCGTTCACCATGGCTGGCATGAAACCGGCTGACATTGACGTGGCGCAGATCTATGACTGCTTCACCATTGCCGTGCTGATGACACTGGAGGACTACGGCTTTTGCCCCAAAGGGCAGGGTGGACAGTTTGTTCAGGATGGGCGCATCGAATTGGGCGGCGAGTTGCCCATCAATACCTCCGGAGGTCTGCTGTCGGAGACCGGCATGCCGGGTCTGCAATTGGTGATTGAAGGCGTACGGCAAATGCGCGGCGAATCAGTCAACCAGGTCAAGGGTGCCCGCACTTGTGTGGTGAGCAATCAGGGCGGCATCATGCATACGCACGCGACTTTGATTCTGGGGCAATAACATGAATACACCCATGAAGGCACCCGATCAAACGACGGAGAATCCTGCGCCTGGACCAGAGCGCGACGCGCTCAACACACCCTATTGGGAAAGCCTTGCGAACGGTGTTCTTTCGTTTCAACGTTGCAATGCCTGCGGACACGCCTGGCTGCCGGCGCGCAGTGAATGTCCGCATTGCCTGGCCGATGACTGGCGCTGGACGCCCGCCGCTGGCGGAGCCAGGCTGGTCAGTTGGGTGGTGTACCACATGGCGTATCACCCGGCGTTCGCCAATCGCCTGCCTTACACGGTGGCCGTCGTTGAGCTGGACGAAGGCCCTCGCTTGATCAGCAACCTGGTCAATCAAGGCGAACCAGTAGCGTTGAAGATTGACCAACGACTTCGTTTGGTCATTGAAAACGAGAGCGGGACAGAAGTCCCCCGTTTCATTCCGGCTTGAACTCTTTAGAACCCGCCTCTAACCCAAAGAAAGATGCCCATGCTGACAAGGATTAAATGGAAGGCACTGTTCGCAGGATTTGCGGTGGTCGCTTCGTCCGCGCAAGCTCAAGGGGTAGACTTTCCAACCAGATCCATCAAGATTGTCGTACCGACCTCCCCTGGCAGCGGCTCCGACACCACCGCGCGTTTCTTTGCTGAGGCCTTGACATCTTCCCTTGGTCAACCCGTCGTTATTGACAACAAACCGGGTGCCAATGGCGTGATCGCCGCAATGGCCGTCAAACAGGCGCCGGCAGATGGTTACACAATTTTTTTAGGCACCAATACGCACATGGCTGTGAATCCCAGCGTGGTGAAGGATCTCCCTTACGACGCGGTCAAGGACTTCAAGCCACTGACAGGCCTGGCACGCGGCATGATGCTGTTCGTGGCCCCGGCAAATTCAAAAATTGGCACGATTGCCGATTTGGTAACTGCCGCCAAAACCTCCAAGCAGCAACTCAATGTCGGCACCTATACCGCCGGTTTCCACCTGTCGGCGGAATGGTTTGCCAGCACTTCCGGCGCCAGGAGCGTCAACGTTCCCTACAAAGGGGCGCCAGAGGTCTTCACCGCGTTGATGGGCGACCAGTTGGATTGGGCCGTGAGTGATTTGATCGCCGCCATGCCACAAGTCAAGGCCGGGAAACTCAAGGCGTTGGCGGTGTCTGGTGACAAGCGCCATGCGGACTATCCGGAAATACCCACCATCAGGGAAAGCGGCTTTCCGGACTATGTGAACTACACCTGGACGTCGATGTACATCCGCGCCGACACGCCGGCAGGTGTGACGACCAAACTGGTAGATGCCATGCAGAAAATTCTGACAACCACCCCCGCGAAAGAGTTCATTGCAAAGATTGGTTCCGAGCCCATGTTGCCGGGGCCAGCAGAAATGCGGAAATTTCAACTGAGCGAAACCGAAAGGTTCCGGCAAGTTGCAAATGCAGCCGGGATCAAACCCCAATAGAAGTCAGAAAAGCCGCAAAGGCGCACGGCGTTTGCGCGTTGCAGAGCTGGATCGATTGAACGTCGGAAGCGACCATTAACCTAAGGAGATAGAGATGACTGCAATCAAGAAAATTGTCCGAGGCGCACTATTGGCAGCCATGGCTGCCATGGCTGCAATGGCAAATAGTGCCATTGCACAGCAGGCAATCAAGATCGGCGCGCTAAATCCCTACAGTGGCCCACTAGCCCTTTACGGCACAGAAGTGACGCGCGGGTACGAACTGGCAGCTGACAAGGTCAACGCGGCCGGTGGCGTATTGGGTCGCAAGATCGAACTGATCCGGGGCGACGTGACCAATGCGCAACAGGGCATTGCCACGGTTGAACAATTGGTGACGCGGGACAAGGTCGACATGTTCGTTGGCACCTACATCAGCGGCATCTCGCTGACCGCCAGCGATGCCGCCTTGCGTTACAACAAGTTGTATTGGGAGACCAATGCGGTCGCTCAGGTGCTGACTGAACGCAAGCTGCCCAACTTCATTCGAAGTGGCCCGGATGGAGGCGCCTTCGCCAACACCTCCTCGGCTGCCGTGCGCGACCTTATAGCGCCCGCGTTGAAGAAGGACATGAAGGGTTTGAAAGTCTGGATCGAACATGAAGAATCGATTTACGGCACGTCAATTGCACAAGGCCAGAAACGCATCCTGGAAGCGTTCGGAGCCAAAGTTGTCGGTGTCGGGTCACACGCTTCCAATACGATTGACCTGAACGATACAGTGTTGCGCGCCAAAAAAGCCGAACCCGATGTACTGATCCAGACTGGCTACGTGCCCGACGGCAACCTGCTGCTGCGCACCGCGCGTGAACAAGGTTTTAAACCTGGTGCCATCCTGTTTGTAGGCACCGGCGACACGCCGGAGACCTTGCAAGCCCTGGGTGCCGCTTCAATGGAAGGCATTTTGGTGATTGGTTACCCGCGCAACGACATCAATGACAAATTTGGCCCAGGCAACAAGGCCTATCTGGAAGCTTACCGCGCCAAATACAAGACCGACCCGATTGCGCCGCAAGGCATGGCCGCCTATTCCGGGTTCTTGATCATGACCGAGGCCCTTAAAGCGGCGGGTGGCGTGGACATGGCCAAGGTGCAGGCTGCAGCAGCCAAGATGGATACCCCCGAGAACACGTACCCGTCGGGCTTTGGCGCCAAGTTCAACGATGTTTTCCAAAATGTGCGCGCGCAGTTCACGGCGTCGCAATGGCAAGACGGCAAATTGGTGACCGTGTTCCCCAAGAGCGCCGTTTTGCCAAGCGCGACGCTCAAACCCCTGGGCCGACCCTGAACAAGCCTGTAGGCATTTCTCTTGCATGGGCTGAAACTGGGTCATTGAAGTGGCTGATTTGATCCTCCATCACTTTCCGGCGTCACCGTTTTCGGAAAAAATTCGCCTTGCCCTGGGTTTCAAGGGATTGGCGTGGAAGTCCGTAACGGTTCCCATGATGATGCCCAAGCCGGACGTGGTGGCGTTGACCGGCGGTTACCGAAAGACGCCGTTTCTGCAAATCGGCGCGGACATTTGTTGCGATACCGCGCTCATATTGGAGGTTCTGGAGCACGTCGAACCTGAACCTTCTCTCTTTCCCGGGCAAAGCGCGGGCTTGGCTCGCGCCTTGGCCCAATGGGCTGACAACACGCTGTTTTGGGCGGCGATTCGTGTCAATCGCGGCCCAAGAGGTGCGGGGCTAAAGATCAGTGGCGTGGCGCCCGAAGTCGCCAAATCATTGTTCGATGACCGCAAGGCAATGGGTTTTGAGATGGACTGGGTTCGCCCTGCGGATGCCGCTGCCCCTTTTCAATCCTACCTGTCGCGCTTGTCTGAAATACTGGGCAACAAGCCCTATTTGATGGGCGCGACACCCTGCGTCGCGGATTTTGCGGCAATTCATTCCTTGTGGTACCTCTACATCCGACCAGACGCGGCCATGAGCATGGCAGAGGTTGACGCGCAACTCCAAGCCTGGATACTTCGAATGACCGCCATTGGGCATGGGCATCGGGAAGACATAGACGCCGCGCAAGCCATTGAAATTGCCGCCCGGTCTGAGCCATTGCCGGTGGACCAACAGCACCTGAATTCGGGCGCCTTCATCGATGACCATGGCATTGCCTTGGGCAGCCAGGTCGCGATCTCTGCCGAGAGTTTTGGTCTGGAGCAGACCAGGGGAGAACTGATTGCCGCGACGGCCACGCTTTACAGCCTGCGCCGCGTTGATGCCAGGGCGGGCAACGTTCATGTGCATTTCCCCCGCATTGGTTATGTTTTGAAAACCTGAGGATTGCGCGGTATGGATCAACTACTCAATGTGCTCGTTTTCGGCCTTTTGTTGGGCGGTATCTATGGCCTGGTCAGCATCGGGTTAAACCTGATCTTCGGCGTGGTGCGGATAGTCAATTTCGCGCAAGGCGAGTTGGTGATGTTCGGTATGTACGGCAGCTACTATGCGTACGCGTTTTTGGGCATCAATCCCTATTTGTCGGTGTTGTTTGTGGCGCCGTTGGTGGGCTTGATTGGCGTTGCGATCCAGCGCCTGGTCATTCAGCCGCTGCACAACGAGTCCAACATGCAGATTTTTGCCACTTTCGGTCTTTTGATGATGTTCCAGAACATCATGCTGGCCATATCGAAAGGGGAAGCCTTCAGCATCGGCGGGCAGGTTGGTACAACAGTGCTGACCGTGGGCGACCTCAGGATCAGCGCGGTGCGGCTGGTCACGTTGGCCGCCACCACCTTGATCACCATTGGCCTGCATTTGTTCCTTCGGCATACCATGACGGGTAAGTCCATCCGTGCGGTGACTCAGGACAAACGGGCCGCCAGGGTCATGGGCATCAATGTCGAACGCACCTTCCTCTTCACGTTTGGAATCGGCGCGGCACTGGCCGGCATGGCCGGTGCGTTGCTCACGCCAATCTATTCAATCACACCGGCCGTCGGTGGCAACTTCATCCTGGCGGCATTTGCGGTGGTCGTATTGGGTGGACTGGGCAGCGTTTGGGGGGCCTATTTTGGTGGGCTCATTGTGGGAGTGGTTGAGGCCTTTGCCGGCTACTACATCGACCCGGCATTTAAAACTGCCATTTGGTTCATTATTTTCCTGGTCGTCTTGATCGTTCGTCCCTCCGGCCTGATGGGTCAGGTTGGCGCGGAAGAAGTGGGATTCCGTGAACAAAATTGATCCAAAAGCGCGAGTCGGCGGCATCGACTTAGCCAAAGAATCCGGCATTGAGTCCGGCAAGCGGGCGCTGGTGAAATATTTGGCAGGGATGGCCATTGCGTTCCTCCCATTTGTCATTCTGATTGAAGATGCCCATTGGCTCAACATCATTGCGTTCACCTATTTGATGGGTGGGCTGGCGGCAGCGTGGAACATCATTGGTGGTTTTGGCGGGCAATTTTCGCTGGGCCATGGCGTGTTTTTCGGCATCGGCGCCTATGGGTCGGCCAAGCTCTATGTGGCGTTTGACTGGTCACCCTGGTTGACGGTGATACCCACCGCGCTTTTTGCGGCGCTCGTGGCAGTGCTCATTTCATGGCCGACCTTTCGCCTGAGAGGGCCGTTTTTTGCCATTGCCACTCTGGCGTTCAATGAAGTTGCTTTGGTGATCGCCCATAACGTCGAGTCGATCACCGGCGGCCCGCGCGGAATCATGATCCCGTTCAAGGCCGGCCTGGCCAACATGATCTTTCGCGAGCGTTGGCAATATGCGCTGCTGATGTTCGGGTTTGTTGCCATCGTCATTGGCGTCACCGTGGTGTTGCGCCGCAGCCGACTGGGGTATTACCTTTTGGCGGTGCGGGAAGATGAAGACGCGGCTCGGGCCTCGGGCATCAACGTGTTGGCAGTGAAGCTTCGCGGGATGGCACTCAGCGCGGGATTGACAGCGGTTGGCGGAACACTTTTCGCCATGTACTTGCGGTTCATTGACCCACCGACCATCTTCAACCTGCAGGAAGTAGGCGTCAAGTTCGCATTGCTCACGCTGATTGGCGGTATCGGCACCATTGCCGGTCCATTGCTGGGTGCGGCGCTGATTGTTCCATTTGAAAATTTCCTGCGGGCAGAACTTGCCAATGCCGTGCCAGGTTTGAGTCTGGCGATCTTGGGGCTTCTGATGGTGCTGGCTGCGCTCTTCATGAAACGCGGCGTTGTGGGCGCCATTGAGGATCTGCTTGCCTGGTTGCGACGCAAGGGGGGCAAAAAGCATGAGTGAACCCTTACTGGTCGCCGCGGGCGTCAGCAAGCACTTTTTGGGCCTTCGCGCTGTGGACGACGTCTCCCTGTCCGTCACCAAGGGAGAAATCGTCAGCATCATTGGCCCCAACGGTGCAGGAAAAACAACCTTCTTCAACCTGCTTACCGGGCAGTTGGCCCCAACCACGGGTGATGTCCGCTTGCGTGGCAAAACCATCAGCAGCTTGCCACCCCATGCGCGTGCCCAGTTGGGTATGGGCCGCACGTTCCAGATCGCAAAGCCGCTCATCGCCCTGAACGCACTGGAAAACGTCATGATCGGAGCCTTCATGCGCCATGCCGAACTTGGCGTGGCACGCGACAAGGCGATGGCTGTGCTTGAAAAGGTCGGACTGGTGCAGCACGCGGCACGGCGTGCAGGCGACTTGACGTTGAGCGAACGCCGCCGCCTGGAAGTGGCGCGGGCGCTGGCGCTGGAGCCAGAAATCGTGCTGCTGGATGAGGTGATGGCCGGCCTCAATCAAAGTGAAGTCGGTCAAGCTATCGAGTTGCTGCAGGGCCTGCACGCAACCGGACTGACCTTTCTCATCATCGAGCACAACCTCAAGGTGGTGCGTGCATTTTCAGAGCGCGTCGTTGTGCTGGATAGGGGCCGCATGATTGCCGAGGGAACGGCAGAGCAGATTCTCAGCTCACCCGATGTGATCAAGGCCTATCTTGGGGAGGGGCACCAATGAGCGCCACCAACCCTATCCTCAGCATTGAAGCGTTGTCGTCCGGCTACGGTGAATTGCCGGTGCTGCAAGGCATCTCTCTCGACGTCGGGCGTGGAGAAATCGTTTCTGTGGTCGGCGCCAACGGTGCCGGGAAAACGACTTTGCTGCTCACGATCAGCGGGCACCTGCACGCGTTTTCGGGCAAGGTGACCTTTGACGGCAAAGACATCAGCCGCATTCAGGCGCACGCTGCGGCCGAACTCGGCTTGGTGATGGTGCCCGAGGGCGGGCGGCTGTTTCCTTTCATGACCGTGCTTGAAAATCTGGAGTTGGGCGCCTTTCACCCGGGCGCGCGAGCGCAGTTGGCCGAATCGCTAGACGAGGTGATGACCTTGTTTCCGATCCTGGCCGAGAGGCGCGGCCAACTGGCAGGTCGGCTGTCTGGCGGAGAACGCCAGATGTGCGCTGTGGCGCGCGCCATGATGGCCAAACCAAAACTTCTGATGCTTGACGAACCCTCGTTGGGCCTGGCGCCAATCATGGTCGACAAAGTATTCGAGATGGTGAGCGAGTTGGTTCGGACCAAGGGGCTCTCGGTGCTGCTGGTTGAGCAAAACGTGGGCAACGCACTGCGCCTGTGCCAACGCGGTTGCATCATCGAGCATGGCCACATTTTGAAAACGGCTTCGGGCGAAGAGTTGTTGCGCGACCCTGATGTGCGTCGCTCCTACATGGGTCTTTGAGAATATGCCTTCAGCCCGCGAGGTGATCTGCCGGATCGGTGCTGGAGCTGGTTTCTCCGGCGACCGGGTTGACCCGGCTGTAACTCTGGCTGCATCGGGCAAGGTGGATGCCATCGCGCTTGAGTGCCTGGCTGAGCGTACCCTTTTGCCAGCGCTCAAAGCGCGCGCAGAAAATCCGAAAGCGGGCTTTGACCAACGTTTGCGACGGCGCCTTTCTCCTTTGCTGCCCGTCGCAAAAGCCAATCATTGCCGCATCGTCTCCAACCTGGGCGCCGCCAACCCGCGTTCGGCAGGGCAGGCGATTGCCAAACTTGGCGCAGAACTGGGTTGTAGCGGCTTGCGTGTTGCCGCCGTGCATGGCGATGACGTGATGCATCTGCGCGAGCACATTGCCTGGGCGCGGCCGGTGACCGGTACCTTGCTGGGCGCACATGCCTACCTCGGCAGCAGCGCGCTGGCCGATGCTCTAGAGCAGGACACAGACGTTGTGGTGACTGGCCGGGTGGCCGATTCCGCGTTGTTTGCGGCACCCGCAATGCGGCGCCTGACGCCTTGCGATGGAGCGCTGGCTGGCGCTATCGCGGTAGGACACCTGCTGGAATGTGCGGGCCAGTTGACGGGGGGCAACTTCGACCCGATCGGAGGCAGTTTGTTAAGCGCCGCAGATTATGCGAATCTGGGTTATCCGTTGGCGCATATTTACGATGACGGCACGGCGGAAATCAGGCTGTTGGAGGGGGTCCCGGGCATATTGACCCCGGAGACTTGCACGTTGCAGTTGCTCTATGAGGTGCATGACCCGTCGCGTTACACAACGCCCGATTTGGTGCTGGATTTCTCGTCGATCCAGTTTGAACAGATCGGCCACAACCGTGTTTTCATGTCTGGCGCGCGTTCACACGGAGCGCCACCCACGCTCAAGGTCGCCGGGTTCCTGGAGCTGCCCGGGTTCATCGCCGACGCTGAAATTGGTTACGCAGGCACCGGTGCGATGGCGCGCGCGCAACGCACTGCCGAAGCGTTGCGGTTGCGCCTTTCTGATTGGCGCGACGAAGACATTGCAATCGATCTGGTGGGTGTCAACTCGATCTTGCGCGCCGGTTCGGCCCAAAACCTGGCAGCGCCTGCTGAACTGCGTGTTCATGTGTCCGCGCGCTGCGCCGACGTGGAACAAGCGCAAATCATCGAAGACGAAATCTACGCCATGACTTTGTCTGGCCCGGCAGGCGGGTGCAGTGTGCGCAGCGAGCGCCGCGCGCGCATCGAGGTACTCGATGGGTTCATCCCCGTCGGCCTGGTGCAGCCGGAAATTGAATGGAGCCAGTCATGAGGGTCGGTGACATTGCCACGGGCAGGGCGGGCGACAAGGGCGATGTGCTCGACTTGACCTTGGTGGCGTGTGACATCCCGTCATTTGTGCACTTGAAGCAGGTCCTCAGCGCCGAGACCGTGCGTGACGCGCTCAACCGCGTTGTTCCCGGCCCGGTTCTGCGATATGAAATACCGGCGCTGCGTGCGCTCAAATTTGTTGCACCTGAAGCCTTGGCTGGCGGCGTTTATGCCACTTTGCGACCCGGCCTTCATTGGCAGAAGGCGGCCATATGGCTGCTCTTGGATTTGCAAATACAGGACCCTTCATGAAGCCTCAAACCATCACTTGGCCACCGATGCGACTGGAGGCTCACTTCGGCGACCGCGTCGTGCGGTGTTTCGCCGAACGTCCACGCAGCCTTTATGCCTTGCTTGACTCTGCGGCTCGCTTGCACGCCGATCGGGAAGCCACCGTGTGTGGCGATGAGCGATTGCGTTGGCAAGAACTGGCGTTGCGCGTGTCCAAACTGGCGTCAGGCCTGGCTCAACGCGGTGTAGGTGCGGGAGACCGGGTGGCTATGCTATTGGGCAACCGCATTGAGTTTGTCGTCACCTTGTTTGCAGTGGCGCGTTTGGGCGCGGTTTCGGTGCCGATCAGCATTCGTGAGCAAACGCCTGGGCTGACGTACATGATCAACGACTGTGGGGCCTGCCTGGTCGTTCACGATGCCGACTTGGCTGAGCGCTTGCCAGATGCCTCAGCAATCCCATCGGTTCGCCACAGGGTATCGGTAGGAAATTGCGCCGGTTCTGAGGAGATTGCCGCCCTGATTGGTGCAGCGAGCCAGGAAGCACCTGCGGTTGTGCGGGAAGAAGACGTGGCAACCATCATGTACACCTCGGGCACAACGGGCAACCCGAAGGGCGCAGCGTTGACGCATCTGGGCATTGCCCATTCGGTGATGCACTACCAGGTCGGCATGGGCCTCACGGAGCAAGACTCATCCATCGCCGCCGTTCCCTTGAGCCACGTTACCGGCCTGGTGGCGCTGGTCGCGACGATGGCCCATTGCGCCGGCAAGCTGGTGATCATGCCGGCCTTCAAAGCGGCAGATTTTTTGCGGCTGGCCACGCAGGAACGCATGAGTCACACGCTCATGGTGCCAGCAATGTACAACCTGTGCCTGCTGCAGAGCGACTTCGACCAGCAAGATCTCTCAAGCTGGCGCGTGGGCGCCTACGGTGGCGCGCCGATGCCGGTGGCGACCATCGATCGGCTCGCGCGCCAGGTGCCCAGCCTGGTCTTGATGAATTGTTATGGCGCAACCGAAACCACTTCGCCCGCCACCTTGATGCCGCCGGGGGAAACCGCTGGCCACAACGACACGGTGGGGCGCAACCTGCCGTGCACGGAAATCATTGTGGTGGATGACGACGGCCGTGAAGTGCCCTTTGGCCAGCTCGGCGAGATCTGGATCAAGGGCCCGATGGTCGTCAAAGACTACTGGGGCAACCCTGGCGCAACCAAAACCAATCTCACCGGTGGCTTCTGGCATTCGGGAGACATCGGCTCGATTGACGCAGCAGGCTACGTGAAGGTTGTTGACCGCAAGAAAGACATGATCAACCGTGGCGGCTACAAGATCTACACCATCGAGGTCGAAAACGCCCTGCACGCGCACCCTGGCGTGGTGGAGTGCGCGGTGGTGGCCAAGCCCTGCCCGGTGTTGGGGGAGCGGGTTCACGCCTTTGTCGCCGTGCGCGAGCCGGGTGTGTCGGCAAAGGCTTTGACCGAACATTGCGCAGCGCGCCTGTCTGATTACAAAGTGCCTGAAAGTTTTACCTTGTCGGAGACACCTTTGCCCCGCAACGCCAATGGAAAACTGGTCAAACGAGCGTTGCGCGACCAGGCAGCGGCGATGGTCCAGGCTCGCTAACATCACAGCCCATCAATTTTCCAACACCACAATACAACCATGCCTTCTGCCGATTTCAGCACCCTGGAAAAACTCCGCGCCCAAGTCGGCACAGAAGCCGTTGTCACCGAATGGGTGGACGTAACGCAGGAGCGCATCGACCTGTTTGCCAAGGCGACGGGCGATTTCCAGTGGATCCACGTGGACACGGAGCGTTCAAAAAAGGAGTCACCCTTTGGCGGCACCATCGCGCATGGTTTTCTCACGCTTTCCCTGCTGGGGAAGTTTTACCTGGACGACATCGACATTCCGTTTTGTGATGTGGGGGTGAACTACGGCCTGAACAGAGTCCGCTTCACGCACCCGGTGCCTGCGGGCAGCCGCGTGCGGGGCCGTTTTGTCCTGTCACGGCTGGACGATGTGGAAAACGGCATCCAGATGACCTGGGCCGTGACGTTTGAAATTGAAGGTGTGGCGCGCCCGGCCTGTGTGGCCGAACACGTGGTGCGCCGCTATTTCCGCGTGCCTGCCATCGGGTAAATAGGAACGCATCGGCCACGTACCCCCACGCCAGGCAGCTTCACCACTTGATGCCGAGCTTCAAAAACAGCTTCGACAAAACAAACAGCGGCCCCACCAGCAAATACTGCAGGTCTTCCAGGAACGATGGTTTTTTGCCTTCGAGCTTGTGGCCGATGAACTGGAACACCCACGACACCACGAACACGCCGACTGAAACCGGCAGCAGGGCTTCACCCAACAGGCCGGCGATGTACAGGCACAACACCGCGAGCAGCGTCATGCTGATCATGAATGCATTCGACAGCCGCGCGTAATACATGATGCTGCCCGCAATGGCAGCCATGGCGAGGAAGGGGTGCACCCATTGCAACAGGCCGATCAAGCTGAACACAATCAAGGGAATGGCGACGAAATGGATCAGCTCGTTGCCGGGATGCTGGTGGCTCTCGCCGTAATGATCCAGCAACTGGTCAACGCGGCGCGTTGCGGCATTTTTGTCGGCATCGGGGTTATTGGAATGGGCGTTGGCGGTCATTGCGGACTCCTTCAAGAGAGGGAAGGCTGGATTGTGAGCTTGGATTGGCGACTCATCTGATTGCTCTTGCATCAATAAACCCGTATAAAATTGATTGTATAAAATTATATGTATATAAAAACATCATTTTATATACTAAATATTATAGCAAATAATATAATAAATTCGTGACTTTATATCCATTAATTTATTGTTGTTTTCGGCATAATTAAATTATTTCAATCTCCGTCAAGCTCTAAAACTTCGGCGCGAGCCAGCGCCCCTGCGATGCGGCTGCTCCAGGCCCAACCCCGCCACGACACAATTGCCCGCCCGTTTCCACACTGAATCAGCGCCATCT
>JANMMR010000137.1:0-3690 GCA_031373455.1 Rhodoferax sp. | reverse complement strand
GGGATTTCATCATGGCTCTCGTCTCAATGCGCGAACTGCTCGACCACGCGGCTGTCAACGGTTACGGCATTCCGGCTTTCAACGTCAACAACCTCGAGCAGGTACAGGCGGTGATGGAGGCGGCCAACGAGGTTGGGGCGCCGGTGATCCTGCAGGCCAGCGCGGGGGCGCGCAAATACGCGGGCGAGGCGTTCATCAAACACCTGATTTCGGCGGCGATTGAGGCCTACCCGCACATTCCACTGGTGATGCACCAGGACCATGGGCAAAACCCCGACGTGTGCCAGGGCGCGATCAACCTCGGTTTTTCTTCGGTGATGATGGACGGTTCGCTCGAGGGTGACGGCAAAACCATCGCGAGTTACGACTACAACGTGGAAGTCACCAAAAAAGTGGTGGACATGGCGCACAAAACCGGCGTCACGGTCGAAGGTGAATTGGGTTGCCTGGGCAGCCTGGAGACCATGCGCGGCGACAAGGAAGACGGCCACGGCACCGAGTCCACCATGACCATGGAGCAGTTGCTGACTGACCCGGAGCAGGCGGCTGACTTTGTGAAACGCACGCAACTGGACGCGCTGGCCATTGCCATCGGCACCAGCCACGGGGCCTATAAATTCACGCGCAAGCCCACTGGTGACATATTGGCGATCGAGCGCATCAAACAGATCAACAAACGCATTCCCAACACACACCTGGTGATGCATGGCTCCAGCTCGGTGCCGCAGGACCTGCTGGCCATCATCAACGAGTTTGGCGGCAACATGCGCGAAACCTATGGCGTGCCAGTGGAAGAGATCCAGAAGGCGATCAAATTCGGTGTGCGCAAAATCAATATCGACACCGACATCCGCCTGGCCATGACCGCTGCCGTGCGCAAGTTCATGGCGCAAAACCCTGACAAGTTCGACATGCGCGACTGGCTCAAACCGGCCCGTGAAGCGGCCAAACAGATCTGCAAGCAGCGTTACCAGCAGTTTGGCTGTGAAGGCCAGGGTGCCAAAGTCAAAGGCCACAGCCTGCAGGTGGTGGCTGGGCAATATTCGCGCGGCGAGTTGGCGCAGGTGGTGCAGTAGCACCTGGTCCGGGCGCTGGCTTTGTAAAGTTCAAAACTTTACAGAGCCGAAACAGCCGCGTCGCCCTGGAGGTCTAAAGTCCGGTTTCAAGCCCTCATGCAGATGCCAAGCATCGGGGCAGCAAGGAAATTGAATGACCACAGCGCCTGAAATCACACCCGCCGCGGTAGCGTTGAACCGCTTCGGTTTGGGCGCGCGGCCGCAGGAGCCTGTGGCGGCTGAGCCAAAAGCAGGCTTGTTGGCGCAACTCGGCAATTACGCGCCAAACAACGCGGCTTGGGCGGCGCAGCCTCAATCAGACCAGCAAGTGGTTGCCTATCTGGATTATCAGAAAGCTTTGCGCCAGGCCGATGCGGGTAGCGAGCAGTCCCTGCGACAAAAGTTCGGGGCCGCCACGCAGGCCCAATACCGCTTGGAAGTCAGCGCCAGAGTCAGCTCGGCGGTGGCTAGCGCAACCCCTTTCGCCGAGCGCCTGGCGCATTTTTGGGCCAACCATTTCGCAGTTTCGATTGAAAAACCGCCTGTGATCGCCTTGGCAGGCGCTTTTGAGCTGGAGGCCATCCGCCCGCATGTGATGGGGCGGTTTGAAGACATGCTGCTGGCCGTCACGCGCCATCCGGCCATGTTGTTTTACCTGGACCAGACCCGTTCCATCGGCCCCAACAGCCCCTTGGGCCTTCGCAGCGAAAGACGGGCGCCACAAACGCCGCGCGGCCTGAACGAAAACCTGGCCCGCGAAATTCTCGAATTGCACACTCTGGGCGTCCGCAGCGGGTACAGCCAGGACGATGTCACCGAGTTCGCCCGCGCGCTGACCGGCTGGAGCGTGGGCGGGCTGCCCGGAATGCCGCCCTCTGCGCCGGGTTTTTATGGTTTCCAGCCGCAGTTGCACGAACCTGGCCCGCGCAGCGTGCTGGGCAAGCGCTACGGGCAAGCCGGAGAAGCGCAAGCCGCAGCGGTTTTGCATGAGCTTTGCGCCGCGCCCGCCACGGCGCGCCACATCGTCACCAAGTTGGCCCGCCACTTTGCCGGCGACATACCCGCCCCCGCCCTGATTGAACGCCTGGCGGGCAGTTTTCAACGCAGCGGGGGCGACTTGCCCACGGTTTACCGCAGCCTGGTTGAATCGCCCGAAGTTTGGGCGCCAACGCAGCTCAAATTCAAGACGCCATGGGAGTGGACCTTGTCCGTATTGCGGGGCTTGGGGCGGCAAGACCTGGGCAATCAACCGATTGCGCAATTGCTGACCCAACTGGGCCAAACCGTTTGGCGACCGGGTTCCCCGGCTGGTTTTGACGACATTGCAGACAGTTGGGCCGCCCCCGACGCCCTGCTGCGCCGGGTAACGTCGGCCGAGCGGCTGGCAAGCCTGGCCGGCAGCGGCATCGATGCGCGCAGGCTGGCCCTGCAGTTGCTGCCGGGCGGTTTGAGCGAGACCACCCTGACGGCCATCACCCGGGCCGACAGCCCCGACATTGCCTTGGCCTTGTTGTTTTCGTCCCCCGAATTCCTGCGCAGGTAAACCATGACAACACCCCTTCACTCGCGGCGTGGTTTTTTGAGTCTGGCAGGCGGCGGCGCCGGCCTGCTGCTGGCGGCGCCAGGTCTGGTCTTGGCGCAAGCAGCCACGGAACGCCGTTTCGTATTCATTATTCAGCGCGGCGCTGCCGATGGCCTGGACACCGTTATCCCCTATGCGGACCCGGACTACGCCCGTTTGCGCGGCGCCATGGCGATTGACACCGCTGCGGCCACCAGGCTGGACGCCCTGTTCGCCCTGCACCCCAGCCTGGTGGAAACCGCCAAATTGTTTGCCGCCAAAGAGGCCCTGTTCGCCCACGCCGTAGCGTCGCCTTACCGCGAGCGCTCTCATTTTGACGGGCAAAACGTGCTGGAGTCAGGCGGCGCGAACGCCCATGAAATCAAAGACGGCTGGCTCAATCGTCTCGTCACGCTGTTGCCCAAAAACCAGGCAGACGCCATTGCCATCACACCCACCGTGCCGCTGGCGCTGCGCGGGCGGGCTGAGGTTGCTTCCTACGCGCCTTCGATGCAGAGGCAGGCAGCAGAAGATTTTCTGGAGCGTGTGCAGCAGATGTATGCCAAAGACACGCAGTTGCACGGCTTGATGTCGTCGGCCATGGACACCCGCGGCATGGCCGGCGCGCCGGTGCGCCAGAACCCTGCGGAGCTGGGCCAACTGGCCGCGCGTTTCCTGTCGCAAGCCAGGGGCCCGCGCATCGCCATGCTGGAAACCGGTGGTTGGGACACCCACAGCGCCCAGGGGCCGCGCCTGGCCAACCAGTTGAAGTCGCTCGACGCCATGATCGCCGCGCTGCGTGATGGTCTGGGCGCCGCGTGGGCTACAAGCACGGTGCTGGTGGCCACCGAGTTCGGGCGGACCGCCGCGATCAACGGAACCGGCGGCACTGACCATGGCACGGCCGCTGCCGCCATGGTGCTGGGCGGCGCAGTGCAGGGTGGCCGTGTGTTGGCCGACTGGCCGGGCCTCTCGGCCAAGGCGCTGTTCCAGGGGCGTGATTTGCAGCCTACCTTGGGCCTCGATACCCTCATCTCATCGGTGGCGGGTGAATGTTTTGGCCTTGACCCGGAG
>JANMMR010000420.1:0-2012 GCA_031373455.1 Rhodoferax sp. | reverse complement strand
CTCAGGCCAGCGCAAACCCGGGGTAACCGCTGGCGGCCACCTCCGCGCATTTTTGCGCATACGCCGGAAAACCGAACAAGGACATGAACACGCGCGGTTTGCCGGGAATGTTGGCCCCCATGTACCAGGAGTTGCAGGTCAACATCACTGTGCCCTCGGCCACCGTGTTCACGTGGGCCATCCAGTCGCTCTCGGCTTGAATTGTGGGCTCGATGCTTTTATGCTGGTTGCCCTTGAGCCAGGCGATGCAGTCGCCAATCCAGTTGATGTGGTGTTCGATGCAAACCGTCACCGCCGTAAAGGCCGAGGTGCTTCCGGCGCCAGCCACGTGAAACATGTTGGGAAAACCCTCTGTCATCAGCCCCAGGCAATTGAGCGGCCCGCGTTGCCATTTGTCCTGGATCAAGAGGCCATTGCGCCCACGCAAATCCAGGCGCGTCAGCGGGCCTGTAAACGCGTCGAAGCCGGTGGCCAGCACGATGGCGTCGAATTCGTAGTCCTGGCCGCCAGTGCGCAAGCCCGTAGCGGTGATCTCGTCAATCGGCTGCCGGCTGATGTCCACCAGCTTGACGTTCGGGCAGTTGTAGGTGGCGTAATAACCCGTGTCCACACACAGGCGCTTACAGCCAATGGCGTGTGTGGGACACAACAATTCTGCCGTGGCCAGGTCTTTGACGAGCCCTCTGATCTTGCCGCGCACAAACTCTGCAGCATGGGCGTTGGCTTCGGGGCGGCGCAGGACGTCGCTGAAGGCCGCCAGCAACGCAAAACCGCCAATCTGCCAGCGCCGCTCGAACTCGGCTTCGCGCTCCTCGGGGCTGGCCCGCAGCGCCGACTGCGTGTTGGGCGGATGCAAGGAGCCAAACCCGCCCTGCATGGCCAGGTTGCGCTGCCGAAAACCGGCGTAGTCGGCCTTGACTTTGGCCTCCAGCGCAGAGTCCAGCGGGCCGTTGTGCGCGGGCACGGCGTAGGCGGCGGTGCGCTGGAACACCGTGAGTGTGGCGGCTTTCTCGGCGATCAGCGGAATGCATTGCACGCCCGACGAGCCGGTGCCGATCACCGCGACGCGTTTGCCGCTGAAATCAACTGGCGTTTTGGGCCATTGGGCGGTGTGAAAGACCTCGCCCTTGAAGTCCCCCAAGCCCTTGAAATCCGGCGTGTTCGGGCTCGAGAGCGGGCCAATGGCCATGACCATGAAACGCGCCTGCCAACACTCGCCGCCTTGCGCCGAGACCGCCCAGGTCTGGCTGGCCTCATCCCACACAGCGCCGGTGACGCGGGTGCCGAGCTGGATGCCGTCGCGCAGGCCAAAACGTTCGGCCACGTGGTTCGCATAACGCAGCAACTCCGGTGCCGAGGCGTACCGTTCGCTCCAGCGCCATTCCTGTTGCAGCGCCTCGTCAAAGCTGAAGGAATACTCCAGGCTCTGGATATCGACCCGCGCGCCCGGGTAACGGTTGTGGTACCAGGTGCCGCCCACGCTGTCGGCGGCTTCGAGCACGCGCGCGTGCAGCCCCAGCTGGCGCGCCTTGTGCAACATGCACAGGCCGGCGAACCCGGCACCGAAGATCAAGACATCAAGTAGCCCGGCCGGGCCCGAATCAGGTGGTAGCGACATGCGCCCATGTTACTGGCCTGCGTCGGCGGTTTGCAATCGCTTTGACCAGGGACCGGCGGCCGACCCATGCCGCTGATGGTCGCCGTGTCGCTGCTCAGCCAAAGCCGGCAACTGTGGAAATTCCATTTTGCTACGTTATTAATAGCATTAAAACCATATTTCACGTGACTTGGTGTGTGAAAACACCCATGGTTTTCAAAAACACCGCCCTTTTTAGGCAACTGTTAACATCCATGTTAACACTGCAAGGCGGTTCACATTTTCATCCAAATGGTGCCTGCCGCCCTGTTGGCCCGCACACGCGGCCTTTGCGGGTGCATTTTTTGCGCATAATGGAGCGCTCCCTCACCCTGCTCAGGGCTCGCCGAATCGGCCCTGCTCCCGCACCCCGGCG
>JANMMR010000369.1:0-4150 GCA_031373455.1 Rhodoferax sp. | reverse complement strand
CCAGCTTCCCTGCGGGCGCTGCAGCTTGATGTGCGCCGCCAGCCCGCCGCTGCTGGTGTTGACAACCGTGAATTTACCGCCCATGCGTTGCAGGGTTTTCTCACAAATGGCCAGGCCCAAACCGGCACCATTGGCCGCCGTTCGTGCCTTGTCACCGCGAAAGAAGGGTTTGGTGAGACTCGCCAGGTTCTCTGGCGGCACACCCTGGCCATGGTCGCGCACTTTAAGCAGCACCCATTGCTCGCGCTCGCGGGCGGCAATGTCGATGCGTGCAATGCCATCGTGGGTTGATTTGCCATAACGGCGGGCGTTTTCGACCAGATTGCCGATCACGCGGCCGAGCTCCACTTCGTCTGCCAGCACAAGGATGTTGGGCGGCAGGTCCAGCTTCACGTTCAGGTCCGGGTAGTCCTTGACCGAGTAGATGCAGGCTTCGATCACGTCGTTGAGCCGCACCGGGCTGAGTTCGACGTCATCCGGCCGCGCGTAATCAAGAAATTTGTCGATCACCGAATCGAGCTGCTCGATGTCGGCGGCCATGTGCGCGCGGGCCTCGCTGTCGGCCACGCTCATCTCGGTTTCCAGGCGCAAGCGGGCCAGTGGCGTGCGCAGGTCGTGTGAGATGCCGGCCAGCATGATGGCGCGGTCCTGGTCGATTTTGGAGAGTTTTTCGGCCATCCGGTTGAAGCCGATGTTCACTTCGCGGATTTCACTGGTGCTGACCTGTTCGTCCAGGCCTGCGCTCAGGTCTCCCTCGCGCACGCGGCTGGCAGCAAAAGAAAGGTTCTTCAGCGGGCGGTTGATGAGGCGCGCGATCAAGGCGGCACCAGCCAGAGAGAGGGCGCCGGCGGTGATTAGCCAGATCATCCAGGTGGCGCCGGTTGCCGGTGCGAAGCGGGCGCGGTCGGTCTGCATCCAGTAGCGGTCTTCCTGGATGGAGAAACCAACCCACAAGCCGTCTTCGCCGTTGACGTTGTTGGCCACAAGGGTGCCCGGCCCGAGGCGCCGTACCAGCTCGCGGGCAATGCGCTGGCTCAAATCATCGGTGTCAAAGGGTTCAAATTTGTCAGCAGGTTCGCGCGGAAAAATGCGCACGCCCTCCTGTTCGGTCATGGTCTTGATGAGCGACACGCGGGCAATCGCATCAGAATGGATCAACGCAGCACGGCTCAGGTTGACCAGCGACGCGATCTGCTGGGCAGTTTGCACGGCCCGCGGCTCCAGTTCCAGCGAGCGCAGGGTTTGCAGCCATGCGGCGATACTGCCCAAAAGCAGCAGTGCCAGCATGAAAAACGTGCGCCAAAAAAGGCTGAAGCCCCGGCGCCTGCGCACCCGCAAGGGCGCGGGTGCGGTCTCCAGCGGCATCATGCCGCTGTCGTCGAGCGGTGGCAGGGCTTTGGCGTGCAATCGGGGTCAGCGGATTGAAATGAGCCCGGCGGGATCAGGCCGCCAATTGTCGCGCTTCGGCAGCGCCATCGGGAACAAAAACATACCCCACCCCCCACACCGTCTGGATATAACGCGGCGAAGCGGCATCTATCTCTACCAGTTTGCGCAGGCGCGAAACCTGAACGTCCAGGCTGCGGTCAAAGGGCTCAAACTCGCGACCGCGGGCCAACTGCGCCAGTTTTTCGCGCGACAGCGGCTGGCGCGGATGGCGAACCAGCGCTTTCAACATGGAAAACTCGCCCGTTGTCAAAGGCAGCTCCGTGCCGGATTTGTGCAGTGTGCGGGCACCCAGATCAAACGAAAACGGGCCGAATTGAACGGTTTCGTTGTCACTGGACGGTGCACCCGGTGCCTCCACTGCAGGACGGCGCCTCAGCACCGCGTGAATGCGCGCGAGAAGCTCGCGTGGGTTGAACGGTTTGCTCAAGTAATCATCGGCTCCGACTTCCAACCCCACGATGCGGTCCACGTCTTCACCTTTGGCGGTGAGCATGATGATCGGGGTGCGGTCATTGGCGGAGCGCAGGCGCCGGCAAATCGAGAGGCCGTCTTCGCCCGGCATCATCAGATCCAGAACAATCAGGTCCACGGTTTCGCGCAGCAAAATGCGGTTCAGGGCTTTGCCGTCTTCGGCCTGAAAAACCTCAAAACCTTCCTGGGCAAGGTAGCGACGCAGCAGGTCGCGGATGCGGGCGTCATCATCAACGACGAGGATCTTGTCGGTTCGGCTGGCAACTTGGTTCATAGACTCCCTCAAAATATGTAACAGAGCCTATTTTGCGGGCCAAAGTTTCGTCTTTTCATGGTTTCTGGGCAGGTTTGACAGTATGTTACAAATGTTGCCGCAAGACTGAAAGATCGTGCGTCCTGCTTGTCTACGCACCGGCTGAATAATGCGTTATCTTGCGAATATGAACCAGGTTGCCTTTTTCTCGCAGATTCTTTTGGTGTTGGCGCCAGGAATCGGTGCGGCCCAGCCGGCATCGCTGGCGCCGGCCACTGGCTATGGCGCAGCGGGACAGGCGATTGAGGGTGGCTCACTTCTACCTGCGGCGGCCTCGATGAGCACCACCAAACCCATCGCCGTGAACGACTTGCGCACGGTGCTGCAGTTGCAAAAGGCGCGGCAGCCCGACAGCCCGCCTGCGGAACGACAACTCACAACGCAAGAGCGCAACGAGCTGCGCCAGCAACTTCGCCAGCAACGCGACGCCGTATCAGCGTCAAATTGATCTCTCGTACCTTTCCCAACTTCCGGAGGATTTCCTTGAATGCCTTTAAAGCAGTGCTTGTCTGCGCGCTCGTTTTGCCTGCTGCGGCCCTTCGCGCCCAGCAAAATGCCGCGCCCCCTCTGAATGTGGTCCAGTTGTCGGCCAGTGGATCGGTGGAGGTCCAGCAGGACCTGATTTCGATCAGCATGAACACCACGCGGGAAGGCGCTGACGCAGGTACCGTGCAAAACCAGCTCAAGGTGGCCCTTGACGCGGCCCTGACTGAAGCCAAAAAGGCCGCGCAGCCGGGCCAGCTCGATGTGCGCACCGGCAATTTCAGCATTTACCCGAGGTATGGCCGCGACGCCAAGATCACCGCCTGGCAAGGCTCCGCCGAAATGGTGCTGGAAGGGCGGGATTTCGCCAGAATCAGCGCGACAGCCGGCAAGGTGCAGACGCTGACGCTGGGCAACGTGAGTTTTGGCCTGTCACGCGAGCAGCGCAGCAAAGTTGAAGGCGACGCGCAGGCACAGGCCATCGATCGATTCAAGGCGAAGGCTGAAGGAATTGCGAAATCCTTTGGATTCAATTCCTACAGTTTGCGCGAAGTGTCTGTCAACGCGAACGACCAGGGTTTCGTGCCCCGCCCGCGCATGATGGCCATGGAGGCGAAGGCGGCCGCTTCTGACGCACCAGTTCCGGTGGAAGCGGGGCGCAGCACGGTATTGGTGACTGTGGCCGGGTCCGTGCAACTCAAATAACCAAGCTTGGCGAAACGGCCGGCAGCGTTATCGGGCAGCCCAAACCATGCCACGCTGAAGAATGGTGCGCATCTGCGGGTTGTCAAACTCCGCTGCGACGTGGCCCAGGGCGCTGTAAAAAACGCGACCCTCGCCATACTGGCGTTTCCAGACCACCGGCATGGTGACACCCTTCGTCCAATTGGCATGTTCACCACTGAATGTTGTTGTGGCCAGAACCTCATTGGCGGGGTCGACGTGCATGTAATACTGCTCGGAGCGGTAGTCAAAATCCGCAAGGCCATGCATCACCGGATCGTCTGGCCGGGAAATATTGACGCGGTAGTCGATCACATTGCCGGGGTGCGCCACCCATTGGCCACCGGTCATGAACTGGTAGCTCACGCTGTCGCGAAACGCATCACACAAGCCGCCATGAAAACCAGCCAGCCCCACGCCGTCCTGCACGGCGCCTGTGAGCTTGGCGACTGCCACTTTCGAAATGGAGGATTGCGTGATGATGGGCACGATCAGAGCCAGACGGCTCAAGTCGGTGCGCTCAAACACGTTGTTTGAGCCGTCGCCATAGGGCTCCACCTGCACCGCAAAGCCCTCGGCTTGCATCATCGCGGCGACGATGGCCGCACATGGTTCGGGTTGGTGTCCAGGCCAGCCGCCCCAGACGATCAAGACTTGTCGCATCTGTATTCCTCTTTAAAGTGGCGCAGTTAACATGCGCCTGCAACCACC
>JANMMR010000363.1:0-11976 GCA_031373455.1 Rhodoferax sp. | reverse complement strand
CCGCCACCGCCCTGGTACAGGAAACGACCGTTCCAGTTCACGGGCAGGCGCATTTCAAAACCGATGTGGTAGGGCTTGCCGTCTTGACCGACGCGCTCGTTCATGCGGCCGCTCACGCGGCAATGTGCGCCGAGCATCGGGCCCGCCGTGGCGCCTGGCGGACGCACGGTATCTGCCGCGATCAGCTCGGTGGTGAGTTTGACGCCCGGCGCAGCGCTCACGGCTTTGGCGGATAGGGCAGCGCAGTCCGGGGTTTGTGCGGCTGCCGAAATGGCCGCGGCCATGAGCGAGAGCGTCAGGAGGGCTTTCATCCCACGGTCCTTGGTCATTTGCAGCTGAAGTTTCCGGCGTCTTCCACATCACCCTGGCCGTTGTAGCGTGCGACCTGCGGGTAGGGGCACAGGGGGCGGGTGCGGGTGGGCGACCATTCTTTGGGTACGTCGGCATTCGCGCCTGCGGTGTTGCCTGGACCACGGGCGCCGGCAAAAAGCTGGCTCGGCGCATCACCTTGTTCCACCCATTTCACCAGGGCCGAGAGGGCGTCAAAGCGGTCCGTCGACGGGCCACCGCTGCAGTGCGCCATGCCCGGCACCGGGAAATAACGCGCAAAGTCGGCCGCGCGGCCACCCTGGGCCTGGTTCAGGCGGTCCCACCAGGCGGCGGTGTCGTTGGCTGAGAAGATGGCGTCGCTCACGCCGTGGTACATCAGCATCTTGGCGCCTCGTGAGCGCAAGCCGGCGAGGTTGCTCGGGTTTTCTTTGCCGGGTGGCGTGATCACCGTGTCGGCCGATTCCGAGAACGGCGCAACGGTGGCAAAAATGGCGCGGTAGGCTTCATCCAGGTCGATGGTCGACAACCCTGCGATATTGCGCGCCGGGCTCATGAAGATGTTGCCGGCCGCCGGGTCGAGCGCCTGCGAGTTGACGAACTTCCAGCTCGCCCAGTTGGGCGCGGCGATGCCCGTGTCCCAGGGGAAGCTGCTGTAAATCAACTGGCCTGACGGTGTTTTGGGGCCGGCAAACACCTGGGCCAGCAGGTCTTTCTGGGGCTGCGTCAGGCACTGGCCGTGGCGTGAACCCAGGCTGTAGCCCGAGCAGGTATCCACATCGCGCTGGACGTCAAAGGCAGCCTGGCAGGCTTTGACGTCTTGCACGATGCCGTCTTTGGCACCGTCCAGCGCGTCGCATTTGTCGAGCACGGCTCTGGCCACGGTTTGGCGCTCTGCCTGGTTCAATGCGCTGCCCAGATCGGGGAGTTTGACATTGGGTGCGAACGGGTGATTGACAGTTTCGCCTGGCGTGGCCAGCTCCGCCCACTTGGGCGCTGCCCACAACTGCGCCAGTGCCGCGTTGGGCAGGCGGTAACCCGGCGCGCCGACAAGGTAACCGTCGTACTGGTCGCCATAACGCGACGCAGCGACCATGGTGTGTCGCCCGCCATTGCTGCAGCCACCAATGTAGGAGCGGTCAGGCCCTTTGCCGTAGGCAAAGGCGATCATGCTTTTGGCCATCGGGGTGAGTTTGCCAACAGCGCCATAACCGTAATCGGTGCGGGCCGTCGGCTCCTCCCCAAACTTGGGGTTCTGGCGGCCGGTGTGGCCGGCGTCGGAGCTGATGACGGCAAAACCCTGTGCCAATGCTCCGGCGCTGTTGGTGTTTGGGCCATAGGCCGGTTGCACCACGCCGTCGATGCCGCCGTTGACCTGGTGGAAAAAGCGGCCATTCCATTCTGTTGGCAGGCGAACTTCGAAGCCGATGGCGTAATCCTGCCCGTCAATGCCTTTGCGGGCAAACATGCGACCCGAAACCTGGCAATGAGCGGCAATCGGTCTGCCGGACAGGGTGACAGCACCGGCGGCGATCGGGGCGGCCTCGCGCAGTTCGGTATTGGGGTACTCAAAGCGCGCTCCAATCACGCCGCACATCTTGAGCGCTGCGCCTTCTGCCGCCTTGAGTGGAGGGGGTACGTCGCTGCCTCCGGGCAGGGAACTGCATGAAACCAGGGTGACAACGCTGGCCACAGCCGCCAGTTTGGCCAGGGAAGGGTTGAGGGACAGATGTGACATGGGGTGTTGATGTTTGATGGGTGGTGAAGGTAAGGCAAAAAAAGGGCCACCCTCAAGTGGCCCAGGGTCACGTGGTGGTCAGGACTCGGCCGTGAACCCGATGCGTTTGACGTAACCGCCCCAGAGGTCGGAGTCTGCCTTGACGGTCTTTGCGAAGTCGTCGATGCTGCTGGAGGCGGTGGGCAGCAACCCCAGGGGTGCGGCGAAATCGGCCACGTCTTTGGCCGGAATCAGCGATTTGAGTGCGTCGTTCATGCGCGTTGCAATCGCGACCGGCGTGCGGGCCGGCATGAAGAAGCCAAACCATTCTTCCATGGTGAGCTCGGGGAACCCCTGCTCGGCGTAAGTTGGCACATTGGGCGCAAATCTGGAGCGCTGTTTGCCGGTGACAGCCAGCAGGCGCAATTTGCCGCCGGGCAGGTGTTGCAGGTAGTCGCCGATGGGCGAGGTGAATATCGGCAATTGGCCGCCCAGCAGTTCAATGATGGCCGGGCCGGAGCCGCGGTAGGCGATCTGCTTCATGTCCAGACCGGCGGCCTTGTCAAGGAGCGCGCCCACCATGTGGGGCATGGAGCCCGCGCCTGGTGTTCCGTAGTTTCCCATGGTGGGATTGGCCTTGAGCCAGGCGATGAGGCCTTTGACGTCGGTCACCGACGCGGGCACTGCCGGGCCCACGCCCAGCCCGAAGGCGGTGTACAGCCCGGTGCTGATGGGCAGTACATCGGTGGGTTTGTACTGCAGCTTGGGGTAGGTGTGCGGGTAAATGGTGATCATCGAACCCGGGGTGAACAACATCGCCGTGCCATCTGCCGGCGCGTCGCGCACCGTGATCACGCCGAGTTGGCCACCGGCGCCGGGTTTGTTCTCCACCACGACATTGCTGGCGTAGACACCACGCAGTTTCTCGGCCATGCGGCGGGCGAATGCGTCGGTAGTGCCGCCGGGCGGGAAGCCCACGATGATGCGCAGGGTATCGATCGTGCCTTGGGCACGAACGAAGGAAGCAGGCAGTGCTCCCAGAACAGTAGCAGCGGCGGCGACTTGGGTGAATTGGCGGCGGGTGGTCATGTGTAGCTCCTGGGATCGTGAAGGGTCAAACTGGGAAGGTATATCAATTGGTACATCAACTGGTACGCATCAGGATTCGGCGGTGAACCCGATCTTTTTGATCAATGGGCCCCAGCGGTCGTATTGCTGCTTCTGGCTGGCGCCAAGTTCAGCCGGCGTGGAGCCCTGCGCGATCAGGCCGACCAGCGCCAGGCTGTCAATGACCGATTTGTCTTTCAGGGCTGTGTTGATGGCTGCACTGGCTGCATTGACGACGTTGGCGGGTGTGCCGGCCGGTGCGTAGAAGGCGAACCATTCGTCGACCGTCAACTCCGGGAAACCTTGCTCCGCGAAGGTAGCCACTTCGGGCACGAACGGCGAACGTTTTGCACCGGACACACCCAGAATGCGCAATTTGCCGGCCTTGTGGTTGGCGATGAAGTCGCCATGCGGTGTAACCATACTGGCAATTTGCCCGCCCACCACGTCAGTGATGCCGGGAATCGAGCCGCGGTAGGGCACGTGTTTCATGTCGATGTTGTTGTTGAGCCCCAAAAGCGCGCCGATGAAGTGCGGTGTGGAGCCGGCGCCGGGTGAGCCATAGTTGGCTTTCTCGGGGTTGGCCTTGCACCAGGCCAGGAAGCCTTTTACGTCGGTGACGCTGGCCGGAACCATCGGGCCCACAGCCAGGCCGTGGTACATGATGGCAGCCATTGAAACCGGCACGAAATCCTTGAACGCGTCGTAACCCAGCTTGGTGTAAACGTGCGGGTAGAGCGAGAGCATCGAGTAGGGCGTGAGTGTCAAGTGCGAGCCATCTGCGGGCATGGGTTTGAGCACATCCAGCGCGATGCGGCCGCCGGCACCGGGTTTGTTTTCAACCACGGCGCCGTTCTTGGCATACGCGCTGCCTGCGATCTTGTCGCCCACGCGGCGGGCCACGATGTCACCCGAACTTCCGGCCGGGAAACCAAAGAAAAATTTCACCTGCTCCAGTGGCAGGCTCGGCTGCGCCCAGGCAGATTGGGCCCCCAATGCGCCCAAAATGGCGGCGCTCAAGCTGGCTTGGGTGAATTCACGGCGTTGCATAAAAAATCTCCTGAAATGGGTATACAGACGGAATGATGGGTAAATTATTGCGGCGTGACAAGATGGGAAGCACTACCCCCGTGCAACGCCGCGACCAAATCGGCGCGGTGCTTGAGTACCGCGCGCTGGTTGATGGAGCCTTTGTCGGTGACCTCGCCTTTGTCAATACTCGGCGGGTCGGTCAGAATGATGGCGCGGGCCACGCGGGTTGCGCTGCCGGTTGACGATTTGGCCAGCGTATTGACAAGTTGCTGGAACCACTGCCGCACCGGCTCCGAGGCGACGATTTCAGGCAGCGAAGCCGAGTCGCCCAGGCCGCTGAGCTGTCGCAACTGGGGTGTCGGGAACACCATCGCCCCGACCTCGCGCAAATCAAGCCCGGTGATGACGGCGTCCTGCACATACGGCGCGCCGGCAGCGATGATCCTGCCGCGCAGGGGGCCAACGCTGACGAAAGTGCCGGTATTGAGCTTGAAGTCTTCGGCAATGCGGCCATCAAAACGCAGACCCTGGTGGTGGTCGTTTTCGTCAATCCATTTGACGGCGTCGCCGGTGCAAAAGAAGCCTTCCTCGTCGAACGACTCTTTGGTCGCCTCCTCATTGCGCCAATAACCCGGCGTGATGTTGGGGCCGCGGTAACGCACCTCGACCTTGTCGCCCATGGGCACGAGTTTGAGTTCCATCGCGGGGCACGGCAGGCCCAGGTCGCCCGCCTTGGAATGCGGCGTGGTGACGAAAAGGCCAAACGGGCCGGATTCGGTCATGCCCAGGCCTGCCGTCATGACCACGCGCTCTCCGTATTCAGCTTCCGCGCTGGCATACAGACTGTCCCAGATGGGCTGCGCCAACGACGCGCCGGCATAAAAAAGCTGTTGCACGCGGCTCAGGAAGTTTTTGCGCAATTGCGCGTCGGTCGTCATGGCATTGGCGATGGCTTCAAAGCCTACCGGTACATTGAAGTACCAGGTGGGCGCAACCTCGCTCAGGTTGCGCAGGGTTTCCTTGAGCAGCGCCGGCGTGGGTTTGCCGTCGTCGATGTACATGGTGCCGCCGTTGTGCACCACCATGTAGAAATTGTGGTTGCCGCCAGCCGTGTGGTTCCATGGCATCCAGTCGACCAGCACCAGCGGGTCGTTCGCGACGGCGGGCATTGACTGCAACATCTGCTGCTGGTTCGAGCAGATCATGCGCTGCGTGTTGATGACGGCCTTGGGCAACTTGGTGGAACCACTGGTGAAGAGGAATTTGACGATGGTGTCTGGCCCGGTTGCCTGCATGGCCGCGTCAACGGCCGGTGTGGGTTTCGTCGCCAGCAGTGAATCAAATGAGCTTACAGGTCTCGAAAAGGCTGCATTTTTTGCTATTGAATTGATAACAACCTCGGTGTCTTTTGGCACCACGGTTTCGATGGCGCGGCCGTACCGCTCCCAATCCGGCGCATACACCAGGCCGGGTGTGAGGGTGTCCAGAACATGGCGCAGTTTGTCGAAATCCTGGCTCACCAGCGAGTACGCGGGAGATACCGCGCAATACGGCACGCCGGCGTACATGGCGCCCAGGGCCAGCATCGCGTGTTCGAGGCTGTTTTCGCTCAGGATTGCCAGCGGGCGATCGGCGTTCAAACCGCGATCCAGCAGCGCTTGCCCGATCGAGCGCGCGGCGTCCAGAGCCTGCGCGAACGTCAGGTGTTTCCAGTCGCCACCGAAAGCTGGCTCACGCCGGGCATACAAGGTGCGCTCGGGCACCACACTGGCCCAATGGACCAGCCGGTCGGTCATGCGGTGGGCGTACGCCTGCAATTCCTGATGGGCACTCAGATAGGTGTTGCTGTTGACCTCGCGCACTGCCGCGCGTGTGACGCCGAAGGTGAAGGGGCGAAATTTGGCCGGTGCGTTCATGCGGGTATCAGCCTTTTTGGATGCCGTCAGGCCGGACTTTGGGACCACTGCCGTCCAGGAACGCGCGAACGCGTGCCTTGGCTTCCGGCGCAGACTGCACCACGGACGACATCAGCGACTCCATCAAAAATCCGTGATCTGCGGTCTGCTCGGCAATGCGTGGCAGGGCGTGCATCAGGGCGTAATTGGTCATGGGTGCGTTTTGCGCGATGCGCTCGGCCAGCTCGATGGCTTTGGCCAGGGCCTGGCCGGCGGGCACCATGTATTGCGCGAACCCTTTGGCCACGCCCTCTTCAGCTTTGTAGACGCGGCCGGTCATCATCATGTCCATCACGGTTTGGGCGCCCACCAGCTTGGTGATGCGCACCGAGCCGCCGCCGCCCACAAAAATGCCGCGCGAGCCTTCGGGCAACGCAAAGAAGGTGGTTTCGTCTGCGACGCGGATGTGGCAGGAGGTGGCCAGCTCCAGCCCGCCGCCCACCACCGCGCCGTGCAGGGCCGCGACGATGGGAACACGGCCAAATTCAATGGCCGTGAGAACCTTGTGCCAGGAGCGGGAGTGGTGCACACCTTCGACAGCGTCCATCTCCTTCAACGAGCTCAGGTCCAGCCCGGCGCAGAAGTGCGGGCCTTCGCCGTCAATGACCACGGCCTTGGTGGTTTCGGGCAATTCGTCAAAACGCTGGCCGATCGCCGCCATGACGCCATCGCTGATGGCATTGCGTTTTTGCGCGCGCGTCAGGCGGATGATTGAAACCGCGCCCTGGTGTTCAATGGAAACATCTTCCAGGGTCGGCGTGGTTCGGTAAAGGGAATTCGGGGACATCGGTCAGATCGATTCAAATAACGTTATAGGTGATAACGAATTTACGTCAAATTGCAGCCCCGTATTACAGTAGTTACCCGCATAGCGGCCTGCTCATGGTTTTGTGCCAAACAGGGCCATCAGCGTCTGGCGCAGCCAGGCGTTCCCGGGGTCCAGGTTGAAGCGCTCGTGCCAGTGCTGTTTGACTTTGTAGGAGGGCAATGCCACGGGTGGCTCAAGCACCTGAACCCGTTCCTGCAAGGCCAGCGCGTGGCCAAAACGCCTGGGCACGATCACCAGCAGTTCGGTTTGCGCCACGATCCGGGCAACACCCAGGTAACTGGGCACCTGCAGCACCACGCGGCGTTCCAGTTTGTACTTGGCCAGCACTTTGTCGACGATGGCGTGACCTGTGCCCGGTACCGCCACCGCGATGTGACCCTCAGCGAGAAAAGCCTGCCGGCTGAGCGCCGCCCGTACGCGCGGATGTCCGGCGGCCGCGAGGCAAACGAAATCCTGGGCAAACAGCGCCTGCTGGTAAAAGCCCGCTTCCAGATCGGGTGTGAAGCCAACGGCCAGGTCGGCGTCACCCGACTCCAGCCGGCGGCGGCTGTCAGTGGCAATTTTGTCAACTTCAAGTGTGACGCCCGGCGCCGCCTTTTGCAAATGGTTGATCAAGGCCGGTAGAAGCACGATCTCGCTGATGTCGGTCATGCACACGCGGAATTCGCGTTTCGCGGTGTCGGGCGAAAAAACTGGCGGCGCGCCACGGGCGGCGCCAATGCGCACCAAAGCCTCCTGCAGTTCCGGGTAAATCTCTTGTGCACGCGGCGTGGGCTCCATGCCTTGCGATGTGCGGCAAAACAGGGGGTCGCCAAAGTGGCGGCGCAACTTGTTCAGGGCGATGCTGGCGCTGGCCTGCTCGATGCCCAAAGCCACGGCCGCGCGCGAGACACTTTGCGTTTTGTAAACCTCCACAAACACGCCGAGCCAGTCGAGATCAAGTTTCGCCATGAGATATTTTGATCACTATATTAAAACAATATAGAGGGTATTCGATATTCGGCTTTGACGACATCGCACGGGCCTGCGACAGTCCCATTTCTTCCAACGAACGAGACAAACATGCAATTTCACCTCAACGGATTCCGCACCGGGGACCCCGGGCTGCTCGACGCTGCCGTGCCGGATTCGGCCGTGACTATTCGCGATCCTGCTGGGCGCACTTTGCCCGCCGAGGCCGACGTCCTGATTGTCGGCTGCGGACCCGCTGGCCTGACCCTCGCCGCGCAATTGGCGGCTTTCCCGGACATCCACACCGTGATCGTGGAGCAGAAACCCGGCCCTTTGCAACTGGGCCAGGCAGACGGCGTTGCCTGTCGCACAATGGAGATGTTCGAAGCCTTCGGTTTCGCCGAGCGGGTGCTGAAAGAGGCGTATTGGGTCAACGAGACGACCTTCTGGACCCCCGACCCTGGCAAAAACGCCGGGGAAGGTGGCGACAGAAGCCGCATCGTGCGCAGCGGGCGTGTTCCAGACGTGGAGGACGGCCTCTCGCACATGCCACACGTGATTCTGAATCAGGCGCGCGTGCACGATTTTTACCTTGAAGTCATGGAACGGTCGGCTGCGCGGCTGGTGCCCCATTACGGCCGCCGCTTGAGCGGCTTGGAACGTGAACCCGAGGGCGCGTCGGGCGACGCGTCTGCTTACCCCGTCACTGCCCGGTTCGAGCGGCAGGATGACGGTCACACTGGCGAAATGGAGACCATCCGTGCCCGTTACGTGGTGGGGTGTGATGGCGCCAGGAGCGCCGTGCGCCAGTCCATCGGCCTTGCGCTGAAGGGTGATTCCGCCAACCATGCCTGGGGTGTGATGGACGTGCTGGTGGTGACCGACTTCCCTGACATCCGGTTCAAGGCCCTGATCCAGTCTGCCAGTGAAGGCAGCGTTGTGCTGATCCCCCGGGAGGGCGGCTACCTCGTGCGGATCTACGTGGAAATGGACAAGCTCAAGGAAAACGAGCGTGTGGCAGCCCGCAACATCACCATTGACCAGCTCATCGCCGCCGCCCAGCGCATTTTTTACCCCTACACACTGGACGTGAAAGAGGTGGCCTGGTGGTCGGTCTATGAAATCGGCCAGCGTCTGTGTGACCGGTTTGATGATCTTCAGCCCGAGGATATGGCAGCCCGACTGCCGCGCATTTTTATTGCCGGCGACGCCTGTCACACCCACAGCCCCAAAGCGGGGCAGGGCATGAACGTCTCGATGCAAGATGCCTTCAACCTGGGCTGGAAACTGGCGGCGGTGTTGCGCGGACGCTGCCCGCCCACCCTGCTGCATACCTATTCCGCCGAGCGGCAGGCGGTGGCCAAGGAGTTGATCGAATTCGACCGCGAGTGGGCCAAGATGCTCAGCGCGCCTTTGAAGAAACCGGGCGACGCAGCAGGCACAGGTGTCGAATCCGCTGATGTGCAGCGCTACTTCGTGCAACATGGCCGCTACACGGCCGGCACGGCAACGCACTACAAACCTGCACTTCTCACGGGCCCGTCTACCCATCAGCCATTGGCTGAAGGCTTGGTGATTGGCAAACGTTTTCACTCCACGCCGGTCGTCCGTGTGGGTGACGGCAAATCCATTCAATTGGGCGAGACGTTGGCGGCAGACGGTCGCTGGCGCCTGATCGCGTTTGCCGGCAAGGGCGATTCCGCCAGCTCCGATTCGCCCATCGGCAAGCTGTGCCGCTTCCTCATTGAGTCACCGCAGTCCCCTATCAAGTGCTTCACACCGGCCGGTGCAGACGTGGACGCCATCTTTGACGTGCGGGCCGTGTTCCAGCAAAGCCACCACAAACTGATGGTCACCGACATGCCAGCCTTGCTGTTCCCGCGCAAGGGCCGCTACGGGCTGCGCGACTACGAAAAGGCTTTTTGCGCACTGGAGGACGCCAGCCAAAACATCTACACCCTGCGCGGCATCGACCGCAAGCAGGGCTGCCTGGTCGTGGTGCGCCCGGACCAGTACGTCGCGCACATCCTGCCGCTGGCCGATACCGAGAACTTGGCCGCATTTTTTGACGCATTCATGCAGAAAACCTGAATGCTGACCGCTCTTTTGGGCGGAAATTTTTTGGCTTCCATCGCTTCACTTCATTTCACTTCAATCCCCAGGAGATCCCTTTGAAATCCCTCAATCTGACCGCTCTGTCGCTTGTCGCAGCCGCCCTGTGCCTGCCCGCTGCGGCGCAACAAGCCAGCTTCCCGACCAAGCCGGTGACTATCGTGACGGCCTTTCCTGCTGGCAGCGGCCCAGACGCGGTGCTGCGCCAGGTTTCCGAGAAACTGTCCAAGTTATGGGGCCAGCCGGTGCTGATCAACAACAAACCCGGTGGCGGCGGTTTCATTGCCATCGAAGCCACGCAGCGTGCGCCGGCCGACGGCTACACCCTGGTGCAGTTCGACAGTGAACATCTTTCCGCCTTGCCGCTCCTGTACAAGGCCAAGGGATTCGTCACTTTGAACAACTTCGACCCGGTGGCGCCATTGTTCCGCACCCCGTTTTTCGTCGCTGTCCCCACCGATTCCAAGTGGCAGAACATGAAGGACCTGATCGATGCCGCCAAAGCCGCGCCCAACAAGGTCAACTTCGGCTCTTGGGGCATCGGCAGCCCGGGCCATCTGGGCGGCGAGCAACTGGAGCTGCAGAGCGGCATTGAGATGACCCACGTGGCCTATCGCGAAATGTCGCAGTTGTTCACGTCAGTCGGCTCCGGCGAGTTGCAGTGGAGCTTTGGCAGCCTGCCCTCCAGCCAGGGCATCTTCAAGGCCGGCAAGCTGCGTTACATCGCCGTGGCGGCGGCCAAGCGCGTGCCGCAAATGCCCAATGTACCCACGATGGCCGAGGCTGGCGGCCCGGCTGGATTTGAAGTCAACTCGTTTGTGTCGCTGCTTGCGCCCAAAGGCATTGCCGCCGACGTCAAGGCCAAAATTCACGCTGACGTGCTCAAAGTGCTGGCCGACCCGGACGTCAAGGCCAAGTTCGAGACCTTCGCCTTCGAAACCATCACCTGGTCACCCGACCAAATTCGCCAAAATGCCGAAGCCAAGGGCAAAATCTACCAGGAGCTGGTCAAGCGCAAGAATATCAGTCTTGATTGAGGTACCAGCTGACGAAACACTAAGGAAGCAACATGAGTGAACTGGGCCGCCTTGAAGATTTACCTGCCGACTACGTCACCGAGCTGGCCTCGCACAACCTCGTGCCCCTTTGGCCCAACCTGCGCGCGGTGTTGCCGCCGGCCAAGCCACGCCCGGCCACCCAGGCCACACTCTGGCCTTACGCGGCCATCCGGCCGCTGCTGCTCAAGGCGGGGGAGCTGACACCGATCGAGAAGGCCGAGCGCCGTGTGCTGGTGCTGGCGAATCCCGGCCACACCTTGGAGAAGATGCAGGCCAGCGCCGCCATGTACCTCGGCATGCAATTGCTGCTGCCGGGCGAGTGGGCGCCTTCGCACCGGCACACGCCCAACGCCGTGCGCATGGTGGTGGAGGGCGAGGGCGCCTGGAGCACGGTGGAAGGCGAAAAATGCCCCATGTTCCGCGGTGATTTGATCCTCACGCCCACCGGTCTGTGGCACGAACATGGGCACGATGGCGACCAGCCCGTGATCTGGCTCGACGTGCTCGACCTGCCGCTGGTGTATTACATGGAAGCCAGTTACCACGTGGACGGCGGCCGTCAAACACCGCGCGCGGACCATGGCGAGCGGCGTTACGCACGTGGCGGCCTGGTGCCCACGCCGGTGTTTGGAAGCCCGTCCGGACGATCCGGCAACGCCTATCCGATGTTGCGTTACCCCTGGGCAGATGCCCGCGCGGCGCTTGAATCGCTGGCGGCGGATCAACCCGGCCAGGAATGCGTCCAGCTCACCTACAGCAACCCCGAAACCGGCGGCCACGCGGAGAACATTTTGGGCTTTTACGCCCTGATGCTGCGCCCCGGCCAAACGCTCCAATTGCCTGCACGCAGCCCGGCCACGGTGCTCCACGTGATCGAAGGCGGCGCCA
>JANMMR010000330.1:0-12222 GCA_031373455.1 Rhodoferax sp. | reverse complement strand
CCTGGGTCACGCGGTCTTGCCCTGAGAGCCGCTGCGCCAGGCGGGTGATGGCGTCGTCAGCCTGGCCCAGAAAACTCGGCACCTCGCAAATCGTCTCGAAGCTGAACCCCGCCTCAGGGTCAACGCGTTTCATCGCCACTTCAATCTCGCGCGCCTGGGCCAGCAGCGCCTGTTGCATGGCCTGCCCGCTGGCGGTGGGCAGGTCGCGGAACTCGTAGCGAAACCAGGCGTCACGTGGCACGATGTTGTCGGCGATGCCGCCCTGCATCTGCCCCACGCTGGCGGTGGAGAACGGCACATCGAAGCCGGCATAACGCGGCTCGCTGCGCTCAAAACCTTCGGCCATGTCGCGCAGTTTGCCGATCAAGCGCGTGGCCATCTCGATGGCGTTGACGGATTGCGGCGTGAGCGAGGAATGCGCCGCCTTGCCGCGCACACAACACTGGTAGCGGTACACGCCCTTGTGCGCGGTGGCGGGCACCATGCCGGTGGGTTCACCCACGATGCAGGCCATCGGCCGGATGCCGGCATCACGCAGGTCGGCGATCAACTCCTTCACGCCGAAGCAGCCGGTTTCTTCGTCGTAGGTGAAAGCGAAGTGGATCGCATAAGGGGCCGGGGTGTTCAAAAAGGCCTCTGCCTGCGAGAGCGCGATGGCGATGAAACTTTTCATGTCGGCACTGCCACGGCCGTAGAGGCGGCTGTCTTTGACTTCGGCACCGAGCGGGTCTACGCTCCAGGCCTGCCCGGTCCACGGCACGGTGTCGGTGTGGCCCGAAAGGATGATGCCGGCCGGTTTGCCTTCGCCCAGTGTGGCAAACAGGTTGGCCTTGGATTTGTCGGCGTTCCAGGTCAGGCGGCTTTTGACGCCCAGCGCGAGCAGCTCGTCGCGGATGAAATGGATCAACGCCAGGTTCGAGTTGTCACTCACCGTGTTGATGCGAACCATGGTTTGGGCGAGTTGCAGCGCGTGGTCAGACAGCATGGGTGGATTCTGCAGCAATTGAGCCTGGGCATGGCGATCCTTGCTTGGCAAACTCGTAACGCAGGCGGGTGGTCGTGCCGCGCCAATAGGTTTTTTCACCGTCGGCAAACACCCAGGCCACTTCGCCTTGCATCGGCACCTGCATGCCCTCCTGCACCGCGTAGGCCGAAAAGCGGCCCTGCCACGGCAAACTGCTCGCCTTGCCGTTGATGACGCGGTCGCGCGCGTCGGCCCGAATGCCGGCCACCAGGCCGTCGCGGTTGAAGGTGAAGAGCAGGGTTACCGCCACGGGCCCGTCGGTCAGGGTGGCACGGGCTGAATCGTCGTCCACGGCCCGCCACTGCACACCCTGACTGGGCAAAAGCGCGGTGGGGCACCAGACCGCCTCTGCAAAAAACCGCAGCAACTCACCGCGCGCCGCCTCGGGTGTACCGGCCATGTTGACGACCGGAATCAAACCGTAAACGGCGCCGCGCAACAGGCCTGCGCCCGCCACATAGGCGTCGTGCACATGCACCGGCACGCCCGGGAACATGGCAATGCGGGCGTCCCAGTCAAAGCCCGGCCGTTGCGTGATGACGCGCTGGCGCGAGGTAAAAGGCTTCCAGCTTTCACCCGTTTCACTCATGTTCATGCTGCCCGCTTGTTCGAGCGAGGCCGCTTCGATGATTGGCTGGCCGTCTTTCAACGCCGCGCGAAAGTAACGCTGCACCGGCGCCGGCAGGCCCTCTAGCTCACGCGCGTCGTACCGCGTGGTCACGTGGGGGATGCGCGCCGCTTCCAGGCTGGCCAGCAGTGCCTGGCTGCCCACGCGCCAGCGCCACACGCCAAATGCCGCAGCGCCAGCGCCGGCCAACAGCAACAGCGCCAGCACCAAACCCGTCCATTTGAACCAGGTCATGGTGGCCCTTTGATGGCCGAGCCCTTCGCCCTGGAACCCTGCGCGGTGACCAGCTTGACAATTTCCGCCCGGATGTCGTCGTCATGCCCAACCCAGGTGTGGCCGCCGGTTTCAAAGCCGATAAACGTTGCGCCGGGTATGTGCCGGGCCGTGTATTCGGCACTGGCAAAAGTGCCGTAGCCGTCGTCACGCAGGCTGACAACCAGGGTGGGCGCGCGCACTTTCTCCAGTGGGCTGGCCTGCAACTGCTTGCCCACAGCGGTGTCGAAACGCAGGCCCTGGCTGCGCAGGGACACCGGCAAGATGTTCTCCAGCATGGCCGTCACGCGGGCGCGTTCAGCCGGGCTCGCCGTTACCAGCAGTTCGGGCGGCGTGGCCAGCACAAAGCGGATCACCTGGCTGGGAGCCAGCTTGATCGCCGCCCAGAAGAGGAAATCAGAGCCAATCACACGCATCATCAAGGCCTCGACCCAGGGTGCCAGCGGCGGTGCGGAATCTGCCTGTGAGGGCGGTTTGTAGGCCAGGGGCACCACCAACACCAGCGCGCTGACCCGCTGCGGGTGGCGCAAGGCCATTTGCAGTGCCGACGGCGCGCCCGCCGAGCCGCCCATCACGGCCGCCCGGGGTATTGAAAGTGCGTCGAGCAGGCACACATGGGCGTCCGCCTGCGCGGCTACCGATGCATCGGCCGGCATGGGGGTGCGCAAATAGCCAAAGCGCGACATCGCCACCACCCGGATCCCCTGGCCGGTCAAGGCTTGTGCGAAGCCCATGCCCTGGTCGAACCCGCCGCCGCTGCCGTGCACCGCCAACAGGGGAGCGCCCTGCCCGGCTTCCTGGTACTCGATGGGGCCGCAGCGCGTGTTGACCAATGTGCTGCCTTGGCGGGCACGGTTTGTGGCGGCCTGCAGGTCGGCATCAAACTGCCGGCTGATTTGCCGGCTGACGGCCCATGCCGCAGCTGCCAGTGCCAGTGCGGCCAAGCCGAATGCGATGCGCGGGGCGGTGCCACGGTGCTTCACGGCCATTCTTTGTCATCCTTCGCATAAGCAAACAACCAAACCAGCTTTACAGCCTCCAAGGGCCATCGTGCAATCGTCCGACAATCGCAGCATGGGCATCATGATCTACATCAAGGAAATCGGGCGCGGCCGCGACGGCGCGCGGTCACTCACCCGGGAGCAGGCAAGCGACCTGTTTGGGCAGTTGCTGGACGGCGGCTTGAAAGACCTCGAAATCGGCGCCTTTTGCCTGGCAATGCGCATCAAGGGCGAAACCCCTGTGGAGATGGCCGGCTTCCTGGACGCCACCCTCGCGCGGCTGAACCGCTTGCCGGCCTTGCCGGGCGACCGTCCCACCATCGTCATTCCGAGCTACAACGGCGCACGCAAGTTGCCCGCGCTCACGCCTCTGCTGGCGCTTTTGCTGGCGCGCGAAGGGCTGCCAGTGTTGATTCACGGCACGGCTACCGAGTCAACCCGCGTCTACACCTCGCACGTGTTGGCTGCCCTCGGCATCCCAGCGCAAGAGGCGGTGGGTGCGATTGCGCCCGGCAGCGTGCAGTTTGTGCCGACCCACGTGTTGTGCCCCGGCTTGCAGCGCCTGCTGGAGGTGCGCCGGGTGGTGGGGCTGCGCAATTCGTCGCACAGCGTCGTGAAACTGATGAACCCCTGCCTGGGCAAAAGCCTGGTGCTGTCGAGTTACACCCACCCCGAATATGCTGTCTCGATGGCCGCCACCTTCGAGCTGATGCAGGCCAATGCGATGCTGCTGCGCGGCACCGAAGGCGAGTCGGTGGCCGACGCGCGGCGCATGCCGCAAATGGAAGGCTTCATTTTGGGGCGCCGCCAGGTGCTGCAGGAGGCCAAAAGCGGCACGGTCTCCGCCCTGCCCGATTTGCCCCCCACCACCGATGCCGAAGCCACCGCAGCCTACAGCCGCAGCGTTCTCGATGGCACCAAACCGGTGCCTGAAGCGATTGCGCGGCAGGTGGAACACATCTTGCGTCTGGTTCAACAACTATGAAATCAACACTTCAAACCGGCCTGGTCACCTTGGTTGGCGCCGGCCCAGGCGACCCGGAGCTGCTCACCCTCAAGGCCGTCAAGGCCATTCAGGCGGCCACCGTGCTGCTGGTAGACGACCTGGTCAACGAAGAGATCGTGCGGCAATACGCCCAGCCGTCTGCGCGCGTGGTGCAGGTGGGCAAACGCGGCGGCTGCAAATCCACGCCGCAAGCCTTCATTGAAAAACTCATGGTGAGCGCCGCGCTGGAGGGCCACCAGGTGGTGCGGCTCAAAGGCGGTGACCCCTTCATTTTTGGCCGTGGCGGCGAGGAAGTGGAAGCGCTGCAGGCGGCCGGCATTGCGGTGCAGGTGGTCAACGGCATCACTTCGGGCCTGGCGGCGGTAACCGCGCTGGGTGTGCCCCTGACACACCGGGACGCCGCGCACGGCGTGGTGTTCATCACCGGCCACGCCCAACAAGACGGCACCGGCACCGACTGGCAGGCGCTGGCTTCCACGGCGCGGCAGGCCAAACTCACGCTGGTGATTTACATGGGCGTGAGTGGCGTGGCCCGCATCCAGTCTGATTTGCTCACCGGCCTGCCCGCCCACACGCCCGTGGCCGTGATCCAAAACGCCAGCCTGCCCACGCAGCGCCAGGTGGTCACCACACTGGGCCAATTGGCGGAGGTGGTAGAGCAGGAACAAATGGCCAGCCCTTCGGTGATTGTGGTGGGGGATGTGGTCGGCGGGGTGGCGGTGGGTGTGGCGATGGCCCAGCCGGCAGCTCAAGCCATACCAAACAATCGCGCGCGGCTTGAACCGGCCCGCCGGGCCTTCTAAATAAACTTGTCGGCAAAGCAATTGCGCATCGCGGAGGGCGTGAGTGTGCGCCAGGAGTCGTCTTCAAACAACCCGCCTCTGCGATGGCTCGGCAAGGGCGGCGCAACCCCCACGGTTTCGTGGCAATACTCGACAAAACCGTCGCAGCGAAACTGCAGGCCGCGCACGTTTTTGTAGTTCGAAAACCTGGCGTAGGTGCAGGTGCCCAGAAAACTGGCGGCCAGGTTCAGCAAGGCGTCGCGCTGCACATCGGTCAATTTCGCTGAATAGAAACCCCAAAAATTTCCATGTGACTTGAAATCGACCACGGTGTTTTTTTCGCAGTTGCGGGTGCTCATCTCGATCACCCAATGCTCCTTCCAGTCGTAGCGGTCAGCCCAGCGGCTGGCCGGGCACCCCAGGTAAATGCCGACATGGCCGAGGTCTTTGAGCCCGAGCACGTTCAAATCGCGAAACAGGCAGTCACCGGGCCGCAGACCGGGGAGAGCCGGGTGCGGAACGTGATTCGCCAGCAGATTCGCCGTGGCAACCGGCGGCGCACCCCGGGCCGCGCGCACCGTCCACATGGACTGCAAAACCCGGCGTGCATCGTCGCTCCATTGGTACCGGTTGCGCCCGGCTTGCGCCGCATCGAGCAACAAGCGGCCAAATTCGTCGCTGGGAAACAGGCCATCGATCAAGGCAAGCGATGCGAGGTAAGCACGCGACACACTGCGGCCTTGCCAGGCCTGCTCACGCAAACGGCCGTCTTCCAGCTCGCGGCCCCAAAGCGTCTGCAATACATCCATGCCTGCAGCCAGGGCGCCACGCGTTTGGCACAGCCCGTAAACCTCGGCCAACAGCAGCCCGATGTCTTGCCCGGCCAACTCGCGCCACTCCTCCCGCAAGGTCGTGTTCAGGTCATCGGCGGCGCGCTCCATATCGCCCTGTTCCGGCTCCAGCAAGCGCAAGCCCTCGAGCAGGTGGTCGATGCGCGAGACAAAATCAAACCAGCTGCGCCGCTCGTTGAGGGCCTGCTGGGCAAACTTGAGCTCTTTGACGATTTCGTCGCTTTTCATGTCGCTCCCTTGAGGTAGCCGCGCTTGGCCTGTTGAATCCACTGTACGCCCGGCTTTTGGACGCTGTCAAACCGGCCGGGTATACGGCAAAACAAGCGGCCGGGCACCTACACTGCCGCCCATGGATGAATTCGACGTGGTGGTCATCGGCGCGGGCGCGGCCGGCCTTTTTTGCGCCGGGGTGGCCGGGCAACTCGGGCTGAAGGTGCTGCTGCTGGACCACAGCGAGAAGGTCGGCGAAAAAATCCGCATCTCGGGCGGCAGGCGCGCCAATTTCACCAACCGCGAAGTGGGCGCGGCAAATTTCATCAGCGAGAACCCCAACTTTTGCCGCTCAGCCCTGGCGCGTTACACGCCGCAGCATTTCATCGAGTTGATGAACCGCCACAACATCGCCTTTCACGAGAAACACAAAGGCCAGCTGTTTTGCGACCATTCGGCCAACGACCTGATCCAGATGCTGCTGACGGAATGCGACAAAGGACAGGTCACGCGCTGGATTTCCTGCAGCGTAAATTCGATCAATTTTCAGACGATTAAGTCACGTGAAATGGCGATAGTTTGCTATGATAAAGTGACTAATAATGATCAAATTTCAGGCGAAATTAACGCAAAATCCGTGGTTTTGGCAACTGGCGGCCTATCCATACCCAAATTGGGTACGACAGACTTCGGTTACCGCATCGCGCGCCAGTTTGGCCTCAAGGTGGTCGAGCCGCGCCCGGCCCTGGTGCCCTTGACTTTCGACGGCGCAGCCTGGGCGCCGTATGCCGGCTTGGCGGGTTTGTCGCTGCCGGTGCTGATCGAAACCGGCAGCAAGAAAAACAAGGCCGTTTTTGCCGAAGACCTGCTCTTCACCCACCGCGGATTGAGCGGCCCGGCGGTGTTGCAGATCTCCAGCTTCTGGTCTCCAGGCACGCCGATCCGCATCAACTTGGCGCCGCAGGTCGATCTGCTGGCGCATTTGCTGCGCGCCAAGGCAACGTCCAAAAAACGCATCGTCAACGAGCTGGCCGCGCTGGTGCCCGCGCGTCTGGCCGAAGCCTGGGTGGCGCAAGACGCATCCTGGCAGCGGCCCGTCAACGAAGCCGGCGACAAGGCCCTGGCGGCGCTCGCTGCGCGGCTGGCCTGCTGGGAGATCACGCCCACTGGCACCGAAGGTTACAAAAAGGCCGAGGTCACCGCAGGCGGCGTGGACACACGCGAGCTCTCCAGCCAGACCATGGAATCGCGCGTGAAAGGCCTGTATTTCATCGGCGAGGTGGTCGACGTGACCGGCTGGCTCGGAGGCTACAACTTCCAGTGGGCCTGGGCCAGCGCCCACGCCTGCGCGCACAGCCTGGCCCAGGCGCTGGGAGACGGCAAGGTGGCACCCGCAGCTTGAAAGTTTCGGGCTATAATCTGAGGCTTTTCTGGCAAACCCCCACTGCCTGTCAAATGATCCCAAGTGGGGGAACACCGCAGTTCCTCGTTTTTCGGCCTGATCTTCCCAAAAACGTTGCCTGCACAATTTCGGAATTTTTTGACGCAATGACAACCATCCGTGTAAAAGAAAACGAGCCGTTTGACGTGGCCCTGCGCCGCTTCAAGCGCACCATTGAAAAACTGGGTTTGCTCACCGACCTGCGCGCCCGCGAGTTTTACGAAAAACCCACCGCCGAGCGCAAGCGCAAGAAGGCCGCTGCCGTCAAGCGCAACTACAAGCGCATCCGCTCGATGCAATTGCCCAAGAAACTTTTTTAAAGCTTCGGCCCAAGAAACTGTTCTGATCGCCTGAGTCGATCGGCCTTTTTTGGCAAACTAGAGCCCGCTTGGCGCAATCCAGCGGGCTTTTTCAATTCTGGAGAAACCCATGACGCTTAAAGAGCAAGTTACCGAAGACATGAAAACCGCCATGCGCGCCAAAGACAGCGAGCGCCTGGGCACCATTCGCCTGCTGCTGGCGGCCTGCAAGCAAAAAGAGGTTGATGAGCGTGTGGTGCTGGACGACGTGGCCGTGATCGCCATCGTCGACAAACTCATCAAGCAGCGCAAGGACTCGATCACCGCTTTCACCCAGGCCGCCCGCATGGACCTGGCCGACAAGGAAAGCGCCGAGCTCAAGGTGCTGGAGGCGTATTTGCCCCAGCGCATGGACGCCGATGCCGTGAAAGCAGCCGTGGCCACCATCGTGGCCACAGTCGCCACCGAATTGGGCCGCAGCGTCGGCCCCGGCGACATGGGCAAGGTGATGGGTGCCGTCAAAGCCCAGCTCGCCGGCAAGGCGGATATGGCGCAGGTGTCGGCGGCCGTCAAAGCCGCGCTGAACCCTTAAGCGTTCAGCAAGGGCTATTTACTTTACGGTGACGGTTTTGGCGGGCGCGCTGTAAAGCACCTTGCCGCCCTTGGCGTTGTCAACAAAGTCCAGCTTGACGGTGTAATCACCCGGTGGTGGCTCCAGCCAGGCTTCGGTCTGGCCATTGACAAAATTCATTTCGGCCGTGTTGCCACCTTTGGCGCTTTGCAGCGTGAGCTTGAAGTGGCCGGTGTCTTTTTCGCCCTGGGCTTGATGCGCCACGTTCAGGCCGGCGGCGTGCATCTGCACCCTGAACGGCCGGCTCTGGTCGCCCTTGGCCAGCATGATCTCGACGCCCGGTTTCACCAGGGTTTTGGGGTCGGTGGCGTTTTTCTTCGTCACCGTGATGTTCATGGGTTTGCTGTAGACAAAATGCGGCAGGTGTTTGTCGTCGGCCAGCAGCAGGCGCAGCTTGTAGTCACCCGGCGGCAACGTCAACATGCTTTGCATCTGGCCTTTGCCAAAGTGGATGTACTGCTCGGTGAAGGGCAGCGCCTGTTTGAAGTCCAGTGGCAAATCGCGGTTGACCAGCAGGTGGTGGTGGCCGCTTTTGCCGCTCACCGGCTTGGCAATGGGCGCCAGGCCCCAGCCGCCGGAGAGCCCGAACTTCACCACAAAAGGTGTTTCGATCTTGTCGCCGTTGCTCAGGTTGGTGAAGTAAGCCTCGGGCGTCAGGCGCGGAACTGCCGCCTGCCAGGGGTGCAATTCAACGGCGGTGGGCGGAATTGGCGCTATGGGCGCTATGGGCGCTACGGGTGCCGCCGGCGCGGCCTGCCCCATCGCAGCGCTGGCGCACGCCAGCAACACACCCGAAACAATCCACACCCTGGTTCCTGTTACGCTCATTTTCAAAATGCTCCCTTTGTTCAGTTGTCACAATCAACTCCCGGCTACCTTCATGCGGTTGATGAGCATGGAGCCGACCGTTTTTGCGCCGTAGTTGTAGGTGTCTGCTCCGACCGCCAACACGCCCTTGAGCATGTCTTTCATGTTGCCGGCAATGGTGATCTCATGCACCGGAAACGCGATTTCGCCCTTCTGCACCCAATAACCGCTGGCGCCGCGTGAATAGTCTCCGGTCACGTAATTCACGCCACTTCCCATCATCTCGGTGACAAACAGCCCGGTACCGAGCTTTTTGATCATTTCGACGAGGTCGTCTTGACTACGCGTGAGGCGTGAAGTCAGATTCAAATTGTGCGAACCACCGGCATTGCCTGTGGTTTTCATGCCTAATTTGCGCGCCGAATAACTGCCCAGAAAGTAGCCCTGCACGCGCCCGGCTTCCACTACGCTGCGGGCCTGCACACGCACACCTTCTTCGTCAAAGGGCGAACTGCCCTTTCCGCGCACCACAAACGGGTCTTCGGCGATGTCGATGTGTTTGGGCCAGACCTGTTTGCCCAAAGAGTCCATCAAAAACGTGCTTTTGCGGTACAGGGCGCCGCCGCTGATGGCCTGCACAAAACTGCCGAGCAAACCAGCGGCCAGGGGCGACTCAAACAACACCGGGCACTCGGTCGTGGCGATTTTGCGCGAGTTCAGGCGGGACAGCGCGCGCTCGGCGGCGTAACGGCCCACCACCTCGGGCGCGGCCAGCTCGCCGGCGTGGCGCATCGAGCTGTACCAGGAGTCGCGCTGCATGTCGCCATTTTTCCCCTGCGACGAGGCAATGGGCGAGACCGAGACCGAATGCCGCGAGCTCGCGTAGCCGCCTCGAAACCCGTGGGTGTGTGCGGTGAAAAAGTGCGACTGCTGGGCCGAGACCGCCGCGCCTTCGCTGTTGGTGATGCGTTTGCTGGTTTTGAGCGCTGCCGCTTCACACCGCAGGGCGATTTGGGCCGCCTCTTCGCTGGTGACGGCCCAGGGGTGGAACAGGTCCAGGTCGCTGCGCTGCTCCGCCGCCGTGATCACATCGGCGGCATCCGGCAAGGCGGCAAACGGGTCTTCTGCGGTGAACCGGGCGATGTCATAAGCCGCCTGCACCGTGTCTTCAATCGCCTTCTTCGAATAGTCCGAGGTGCTGGCGTTGCCGCGGCGCGTGCCCAGGTAAACCGTAATGCCGAGGGATTTGTCGCGGTTGCGCTCAACGTTTTCCAGCTCGCCCTTGCGTACGGACACAGAGAGGCCGCAGCCCTCGGAGGCCTCGGCGCCGGCGTCGGTGGCGCCGAGCTTTTTGGCGTGTGAAATCGCCGTATCGACCAGGTCTTCAAAAAACGGGCGACTGTAGCTGAAGCCCTGTGCGGGTTGAGGGGTGGGTTGGTGGGCAGAAGAGGGGGTTTTTGCGTTCATGTCGGCGGCTATCATACTTGGGCTAACAGCAGGACATCATGGCAGGCAAATTCGTCAAAGGTTATTACGTCAAAGGGCAATTCGTTGCCGAAGGCAGCGAGCTCGACATCGAGCTTAAAAAGGAGCTCAAAGGCACCGACGCGCAAAGCCGAACCGACCAGAAAAAGGAAAGCCTCGAGTTGCAAAAACTCGGTGAAGACCTGCTCGACCTGGGCCCCGCCCTGATGGCGCGGCTGGACCTCTCCGACAAGCTCAAGGACGCTGTGGCAGAGGCCAAACGCATCACCAATTTTGAAGGCAAGCGCCGCCAGATGCAGTTCATCGGCAAGCTGATGCGCCTGCTGGACGATGGACAACTGGCCGCCATCCGCGACGCGCTCAAGGAGCAACACAGCGGCTCGGTGGCCGATATCCAGGCGCTGCACCAGGCGCAGACCTGGCGCGACCGCCTCATCGCCGAAGATGAGGCCTTCCAGCAGTGGATCACCCAAAGCCCCAGCACCGATTCGCAGCAACTGCGCGCGCTCATCCGCCAGGCGCGCAAGGACGCGGTGCCCGAAAAGCCCGGCCAGGCGGTGCGGCACGGCCGCGCTTTCCGCGAGATTTTCCAGATCGTCAAAGAGCAGCTTGCGCCTGAGAGCAAGACCCTGGAAGACGATGCTGATACCTTGAACTACAAGCCATGAGCAGCACTGCGCCTTCCTATGACGCCGTGAAAATCGGCATTGTGTCGATCAGCGACCGCGCCTCCACCGGCGTGTACGAAGACAAGGGCCTGCCCGCGCTCAAAGACTGGCTCACGCGCGCACTGAAAAACCCGATCACCTTTGAAGCGCGGCTGATCCCCGATGAAGTGGCCACCATCAGCCAGGCGCTGATCGACCTGGCCGACGCCAAGTGTGCGCTGGTGCTCACCACCGGCGGCACCGGCCCCGCGTTGCGTGACGTAACGCCCGAAGCCACACTCGCCGTGGCGCACAAGGAGATGCCCGGTTTTGGCGAGCAGATGCGCCAGATCAGCCTGAAATTTGTGCCCACCGCCATCCTCTCGCGCCAGGTCGCCGTGATCCGCTACCAGAGCCTCATCATCAACCTGCCAGGGCAGCCCAAGTCGATCCAGGAAACGCTCGAAGGCCTGCGTGATGCGGAAGGAAAATCAATCGTGCAAGGGATCTTCGCCGCCGTGCCGTATTGCGTGGACCTGATAGGTTTGCCTTACATGGAAACCCGCGACGATGTATGCAAGGCGTTTCGGCCCAAGTCGGCCATTCGCCCTTCAGGTGTTCAACAGGGGTCGGTGTAACCCGTGAATGGGCAGGCCAGCGACAAGACGGCGCCTGGGCTTGCTCTTGTTCTGGTGTGGGCTGTCTGTTTTTGCCAATTGTTAACATGGATGTTAACAATTTCTAAGATAACGCTTATTTCTTGATCTTTTCAGGCTTTAAGTCACGAATTAATTCAATTTCTTGCTATATATATTATAGCATTTGCATTTTCCGCGCCGCCTGAACCCCCGCAGCGCGTCTTGCGCTCAAAGTCGCAGGCCCTTCGGGCGACCATCTGCAGTGCTCAGCCTCAGGGCCGCCGCGCAAACTCGCCTACGGCTCAAACAGTGCGCGCCTCTGTCGGTCTGCTGCGCAGCCCCCAGACCCTGAAGCCTCCGCGCTTCGAGGCTGCGCCACATTCGCTCCAGCCGCGCTGCGGGGGTTCAAGCTACAGTTCTCAAATCGCACATCCTGCGAACGCGACGACACAAATGGACGATGAAATACGTGTTAAAAATTAGGATTGCACAAAAAGCC
>JANMMR010000327.1:0-6241 GCA_031373455.1 Rhodoferax sp. | reverse complement strand
CCCCTCGGGGGGCAGCGACCCGCGAAGCGGTGGAGCATGGGGGCCGTTTTCTGCGCCGGGCCGCCCCCAGCAAAAATGCGCCCCCTCGGGGGGCAGCGACCCGCGAAGCGGTGGAGCATGGGGGCCGTTTTCTGCGCCGGGCCGCCCCCAGCAAAAATGCACCCCCTCGGGGGGCAGCGACCCGCGCAGCGGTGGAGCGTGGGGGCCACAGTAGAGCCGCTTGCCCAAACAAGCGGCTTTTTTGTCGGCATAATTCCCCCAGATGAACCGATTAGCCGCCATATTGCCTGCCACACACGTGCTTGTGGGGGTCGAGGCCACCAGCAAAAAGCGCGCTTTTGAAGAAGCCGGGCTGCTGTTTGAAAACCACAACGGCCTGGGCCGCGCATTGGTAACAGACAGCCTGTTTTCGCGCGAGCGCCTGGGCTCGACCGGTCTTGGCCATGGTGTGGCCATTCCGCATGGCCGCATCAAGGGCCTCAAAGCGCCTTGTGCCGCCATTTTGAAACTGGCCCAGCCCATCGGTTTTGACGCGCCTGACGAGCAAGCCGTGGCCCTTCTGATCTTTCTGCTGGTGCCCGAGGCGGCAACCCAGAAACACCTTGAAATACTCTCCGAAATTGCCGAAATGCTCAGTGACGTCACCCTGCGTGCCCAGCTCACTGGCAATACCGATGCCGCGCAACTGCATGGTTTGGTGCAGGCCTGGCAGTCGGCCATGGTGGCCTGAACCGGTCTGAAGGCAGTTGAAACCCACCGCTGTCAGCGCCGATGCCCTGTTTGAGGAGTTTCGCGAACGCCTGAAGTGGGAATGGCTGGCCGGCCTGGGTGCCTCGGAGCGCAAATTCGACGAAGTGGCCGTCCGCGCGGCGCGCTCGGGTGCCGACCTGGTGGGTTATCTCAATTACATCCACCCTTACCGGGTGCAGATCCTGGGCGAGCGCGAGGTGGCCTACATAACCAGTGTGGATGAGGAAGACTGTGCCCGGCGCATCTCGCGCATCGTCACGCTGGAGCCGCCGGTGCTGGTGTTGGCCGACGGGCAAAAAGCGCCGGATTCCCTGCTTTCCATGTGTGAGCGTGCGCAAATTCCCCTCTTTGCAACGCACGAATCATCCGCCACCGTTATTGACGTGTTGCGCGCCTACCTGTCCAAGCATTTCGCCGACCGCGCTTCGATGCATGGCGTGTTCATGGACATTCTGGGGCTGGGCGTGTTGATCACCGGCGAATCGGGCCTGGGCAAAAGTGAATTGGGCCTGGAACTGATTTCGCGCGGCAACGGCCTGGTGGCCGACGACGCGGTGGACCTGTTTCGCATCAACCAGACCACCATTGAAGGGCGCTGCCCGGAACTGCTGCAAAACCTGCTGGAGGTGCGCGGCATTGGTCTTCTGGACATTCGCGCCATTTTTGGCGAAACCGCGGTGCGCCGCAAAATGCGCCTCAAACTGATCGTGCACCTGGTGCGCCGTGAAACCCTGGAGCGCGAATACGAACGCATCCCCTACGAGCCACTGACCCAGGACCTGCTGGGCATTCCGGTGCGCAAGGTGGTGATCCAGGTGGTGGCCGGACGCAACATCGCGGTGCTGGTGGAAGCGGCCGTGCGCAACACGATTTTGCAGTTGCGCGGGGTGGACACCTACCAGGAGTTTGTCGAGCGCCACCGCAAGGCCATGGGCAACTCAGAGCCTGGCTGAGCGCGCACCCGCAGGCGTTCAGCGCTGCGGTACAGGCCGGTTGGGGCAGGCCGTCTTGGTGCAGTTGGCGTAAAGGCTCAGGGCGTGATCGGCAATGGCAAAACCTTTGGCTTTGGCCACACTGTGCTGGCGCTTTTCGATTTCGGCGTCAAAAAACTCTTCAACCCGGCCGCAGTCCAGGCACACCAGGTGGTCATGGTGCTGCCCTTCATTGAGCTCGAACACCGCCTTGCCGCTTTCAAAATGGCTGCGGCTCAAAATGCCGGCCTGCTCAAACTGTGTCAACACCCGGTAGACGGTGGCCAGGCCCACGTCCGAGCGGTCCAGCAACAAGACCCGGAACACATCCTCGGCGGTCATGTGGCGCTGCTCGCCCTTCTGGAAAATTTCCAGGATTTTCAGGCGCGGCAAGGTTGCCTTCAGGCCGGTGTTTTTGAGGTCGTCGATGCGGTGCATGCAAATTTTGGAGGTGTGAAGCGGGTCTGCCGTTTGGCCTGGCGGATGGAGCCAACCGCTACCCAACCGCTACAATGGGGCCGATGATATCGCCGTATTCCAGCCTTTGTGGTCTGTTCCGCGTTTCCGGCCGGGCTGCGGCCGCTGCGGCCATTTTGGCGCTGGGTGCCTGCTCCACCGCCAACAACGTGAGCAGTCGTTTGGCCGGGATCGTTTCGCCCTACAAGATTGACGTGGTGCAGGGCAACTTCGTCTCGCGGGAGCAGGCCGCTGCGCTGCAGCCGGGCATGACCCGCGTGCAGGTGCGCGACATCCTGGGCACGCCGCTCCTGATGAGCATGTTCCATGCCGACCGCTGGGACTACGTGTTCACCTTCAAGCGCCAGGGCAACGAGCCGCAGTCGCGCAAAGTTACCGTGCATTTCAAAGGCGACCTGCTCGAGCGCTTTGAAGCCGGTGAATTGCCCACAGAGGCCGAATTTGTCGCGTCACTCGACTCCGGCCGGCGCATCGGCAAGGTGCAGACGCTTGAAGCCAGCGAAGAGAGTCTCGCCAAGTTCGCCGCCAGCCGCGCAAGCACAGCGCCTGCTTCAAACACCCCAGCGGGTTCTGAGGCGGCGCCCCAGGCGTTGCCGCCGCTGCCCGAGCGTTACCCGCCCCTTGAATCCACCGGCCGCTGAGGCCCGTCGCAGCAGCTTGAACCCGGTTTTGCGGCGACGCGTCCACACGGAATGAACAAACACACAGGTGCCCCACACAAGGTTGCAGTAGCAGGCGCGTCTGGCCGCATGGGCCAGATGCTGATCGAGGCGATTGGCGCGTCCGACGATTGCGAGTTGTCGGCCGCCCTGGACATCCCGGCCAGCCCCATGATCGGCCAAAGCGCGACGGAGTTTCTCGGCCGCGCGGGCGGCGTGAACGTCAGCGCCGACGTGCGTGTGGCCCTGGCGGTTTCGCGGACCCTGATCGATTTCACGCGCCCGGAGGGCACGATGGCGCACCTGGCCATTTGCCGCGAATTGGGCGTGAACATGGTGATTGGCACCACCGGCTTTTCGCTGCAGCAACAGGCTGAGATCGCGTCGGCCGCCAAAGACATCGGCATCATGCTGGCCCCCAACATGAGTTTGGGCGTGAACGTCACGCTGAAATTGCTGGAAATGGCGGCCAAGGCGCTTCCCAGCGGTTATGACATCGAGATCATCGAAACCCACCACCGCCACAAGGTTGACGCACCTTCCGGCACCGCGTTGAAGATGGGGGAGGTGATCGCGAATGCGCAGGGGCGCGAGCTGAAAGGCAGCGCCGTTTTCGCGCGCGAAGGCATCACTGGCGCCCGCGACCCTTTGGCGATCGGGTTTTCAGCCGTCCGTGGTGGCGACATCGTTGGCGACCACACCGTGATGTTCGCCGGCATCGGCGAGCGCATTGAAATCACCCACAAGTCGTCCAGCCGGCAAAGTTACGCTGAAGGGGCGCTTCGGGCCGTCCGCTTTCTGTCAACCCACCCATCGGGCCTGTATGACATGTTTGACGTGTTGGGGCTGCGGTAGCCGTTTGCAGTTGCCGAATAGTTACTATAATTAGTATAGCAAACTATTAATACAATCCGTGACTTGAATCCCATTTTTTCTTAAAAAATGCTGTACCAGCAAAAATCAACACCAATCGTACCCAATTTGGGGTTGAAATGAGTTTGTTTTCATTGTTCTCACAAGGCGACCTCGTCAGCAAGGTGGTGGCGCTGCTGCTCCTCTTGATGTCGGTGAGCAGCTGGGTTGTGATCTTGTGGAAAACCTGGTTGTTGCAGCGCGCCAAAGGAGAGGTGGCGCGCAGCATCGCCGCCTTCTGGCAATCGGCCAGCCTGGACGAGGCGCGCCCCAAAGTGGCCGCATTTGACCGAACCGGTTTGGTCAGCCCGCTGCTGCTGGCGATCAAACTCGAAGCGGCGGGCACTTTGGCTGCAGCCGGTGACAAAGCCCAGCAGCTCACGCGCCTGTTGCGCGACGCCCTGCACGCGATCCTGCAAAAGCTGCACTTTGGCCAGGTTTTGCTTGCCACCATTGGCGCAACCGCGCCCTTTGTCGGGCTTTTGGGCACCGTTTGGGGTATTTACCACGCGCTGATCGGTATTTCCAGTGCCGGCCAAATCACCATCGACAAAATCTCCGGCCCGGTGGGTGAGGCACTCATCATGACCGCCGCCGGCCTGGCAGTTGCCATCCCTGCGGTGCTGGCCTACAACGTGTTTGGCCGCAGCATCAACCGCATCGAGGCCGACCTCGAAGGTTTCGCCCGCGATTTGCGTGAATTGATGAGCCATTCAATATTGGCCCCCACGCTCCCCGCTGCGCGTGGTTCGCTGCCCCCCGAGGGGGCGCATTTTGGCTACGCCGCTGTTCCAGAGCCTAGGGGCGGCCAGTCGGAAAACAATGCTTCTGTCGTCGAGGCCGGTCAATGAGTTTCGGTAGGCTGGAGCGCGACAAGGGCTCAGCCCCGATGAGCGAGATCAACATGACGCCGCTGATCGACGTCATGCTGGTGCTGGTGGTCATTTTCATCATCACCGCGCCCTTGCTGGCGAGCTCCATCAAGCTCGATTTGCCGCGTGCCGACGGCGCCAAACCCAACGACGCTCCCAAATTCGTGATGCTGGTGCTCGACAAAACCGGCCAGGCCTACCTCGACGACAAACCGGTTGCCAAGACCGAGCTCGGCGAGCGCCTGGCGCAAATTGCGCGGCAGAACCCGGAGACCGAACTGCAACTGCGGGCCGACGAAGCCGTGCCTTACGGCAATGTGGTTGAAATCATCGGCGCGGCACAAAAGGCCGGCCTGAACCGGCTGGGTTTCGTCGCCAACCCCAAGCCCTGAACGCGGGAGTCCTCGCCGGGGTATCGCCCCCTAGAATTGGGGGATGGAAGAAAAATACAACCCACAGGGCGTAGAAAGTGCCGCGCAGGCGCACTGGAACGCCGCCGACGCCTATCGCGTGAGTGAAAACACGCGCGACGCCCAAGGCCAGCCGAAGAAGAAGTTTTACGCCTGCTCGATGTTGCCCTACCCCAGCGGCAAGCTGCACATGGGCCACGTGCGCAACTACACCATCAACGACATGCTCACGCGCCAGTTGCGCATGAAGGGTTTCAACGTCCTGATGCCGATGGGTTGGGACGCCTTTGGGCTGCCGGCTGAAAACGCCGCCATGAAAAACGGCGTACCACCGGCGAAGTGGACCTACGACAACATCGCTTACATGAAAGAGCAGATGCAGGCGATGGGCCTGGCCATCGACTGGAGCCGCGAGATCGCCACCTGTGATGCCAGTTATTACAAGTGGAACCAGTGGCTGTTTTTGAAGATGCTGGAAAAAGGCATCGCCTACCGCAAAACCCAGGTGGTGAATTGGGACCCGGTGGACCAGACCGTGCTGGCCAACGAGCAGGTGATTGACGGCAGGGGCTGGCGCACCGGCGCCGAGGTCGAAAAACGCGAAATTCCGGGTTATTACCTCAAGATCACCGACTACGCCGGCGAATTGCTGGACAGCGTGCAAGACAAATTGCCCGGCTGGCCCGAGCGTGTCAAACTGATGCAGGCGAACTGGATCGGCAAAAGTGAAGGTGTGCGTTTCGCTTTCCCGCATGAGATCCGCGATGCGCAGGGCAAGCTGATCCAGGACGGCAAGCTGTGGGTGTTCACCACCCGCGCCGACACCATCAAGGGTGTAACTTTTGTGGCGGTGGCGCCCGAGCACCCGCTGGCCGCCCGCGCAGCCGAGTTGTCGCCCGATCTGGCAGCCAAGATCAACGCACTCAAGGCCGGTGGCACCACCGAAGCCGAGTTGGCCACACGCGAAAAGGAAGGCGTGGCCACCGGGCTGTTTGTTTCGCACCCGACGCTGGACCACCGCATTGAAATCTGGGTTTGCAACTATGTGTTGATGGGTTACGGCGACGGCGCGGTGATGGGCGTGCCGGCACACGACGAGCGCGATTTCGCCTTTGCCAAAAAATACCGCCTGCCGATCCACTTCGCCTTCAGCGAGCTGCTGGCACGCGTGGGCGCCCTGCTGCGCCGTG
>JANMMR010000322.1:0-13257 GCA_031373455.1 Rhodoferax sp. | reverse complement strand
CGAGCGGTATGTGGCGCGTTTGCAAAGGGTGTTGACTGCAGAGCGCCACATCGACCCGGCCGGTGCCAGCGGTTTTGCCGTCACCCGCGAGATGGTGCGCTGGCTGGCTTTGTGGATGGCGTTTGACGACATCGTGCGTGTGGCAGACCTGAAAAGCCGCGCCAGCCGCTGGGCCCGTGTGTTGGGTGAAGTGAAGGCCAAGCCGGACGACCTGCTCAAACTCTACGACCATTTCAAACCCGGCGCGCCGGAGTTCGCGGCCCTGTTGCCGCAATCTTTAGCGATGCGGGTTTTGAATTGGGACAAGCGCCGCGTTGCCGCCGGCAAACTGCCCTGGGCGCTGCCGCTCAAGGTGGGCACCCACTCGGTGTTTGGCATGCTGTCGCTGCGTTGTCTGGCCAGCCTGAAATGGCTGCGCGTCAAAGGCAGCCGTTTTGCGCTGGAGCAGGCCATGATCGATCGCTGGCTCGACGCGGTAGTCGAAGGTGCCCGCAAGAACTGGCAACTGGGCCACGAGCTCGCCCTGTGTGGCCGGCTGATCAAAGGGTATGGCGCGACCAACGAGCGGGCCAAGGAGAACCTCCTGCACGTGATCGACCACCTGGCCAAAGCGGCGCATTTCGGTTCAGACGCCGAGCGTGCGGCGGCCATCGCGCAAGCCCGCGAGGCAGCCCTGAAAGACGAAGGCGGCAAGGCGCTTGACATGGCTTTGCTGCAGCATGGCGCTGCGCCACGGCCGGTCAAGGCGCAACCCGTGCGCTGGGTGAAAACGCCGCCCGGGCGGGCAAAATCAGTTGTGGGCGCCAAACTGTGAGCCGCGCAACCTTCATTCCAAAAAGCGGCCAAAACGACCTAAACGACCAAACCGAACATCACCCAGGAGCTCTGCAATGACCACCCCGTTTGGAAAATTACACACCCTGTTGCCGGCCGTCCTGACTGCGTTTACCTTGTGCGCAGCCGCCTTGGTCAGCCCCGCAGCACTGGCCCAAGGCACCTGGCCGGTCAAGCCGATCCGCGTGATCGTCAGCTTTCCGCCCGGCGGCGCGGCGGACCAGATCGCCCGCGCAGTGGCCGTGCCGCTGCAAGAGGCCTTGGGCCAGCCCGTGGTGGTGGAAAGCCGTGCGGGTGCCGGTGGCAACATTGGCGCCGATGCCGTGGCCAAGTCGCCCGCTGACGGTTACACCCTGCTGATGAGCTCCGGTGGCACGGTCTCGATCAACCCGCACATTTACGCCAAGATGCCCTTTGACCCGACCAAGGACATCGTGCCGGTGGCCGCAGCGGCCCGCGTGCTGGTGTTTCTGGAGGTCAACCCGACCAAGGTGCCAGCGGGCAACGTCAAGGAATTCCTGGCCTACATGAAAGCGAACCCCGGCAAACTCACCTTTGGCACACCCGGCAGTGGCTCCTCGCCGCATCTGGCCGCCGAAATGATGAAAGCCCAGTCGGGCACCTTCGCCACCCACATCCCTTACCGTGGTGCCGCGCCCGCGCTCACAGACCTGCTCGCAGGCCAGATCGATTTCATGTTTGATCCCGGCATCGGCCTGCAGCACGTGCGCACCGGCCGCCTGAAAATGCTCGCCGTGGGCAGCCCGAAACGTTCACCCCTGTTTCCCGACGTGCCGACGCTGGACGAAGCCGGCCTCAAAGGCTTCGACGCCGACAGCGTGTTTGGTTTTTACGCGCCCGCAGGAACGCCCGCCGATGTGGTCACGCGCCTGAACCGCGAGATCAACCGGATCCTGAACACGCAAGGCGTGAAAGACCGCATCATCGCGCTGGGTGGTGAAGTCATGCCGATCACGCCGCAGGAGTTTGGCGCGAAGGCGGCAGCCGATTCGCAGCGTTTCGGCACGCTGATCAAGGAACGCAAGATCTCAGGTGATTGATATTGCCCCCACGGTCGCCCACTGCGTGTGGCTCCCTGCCCCCCGGGGGCCGCATTTTTGCTAGGGGCGGCCCGTCGCAAAAACCCTTGTATCTATGAGCAAAATCGTTACGCACACCGTCAGCGTTGAATTCGGCGACTGCGACCCGGCGGCCATCGTCTGGTTTCCCAATTTTTTCCGCTGGATCGACGCGGCTTCGCGGCACTTTTTTGCGGCCTGTGGCGTGCCGCGCTGGGAAGAAACGGCCCAAACTTTAGGCGTGATCGGCACGCCCCTGGTCGACACCAAGTCGCGCTTTCTAAAGACAGCAACCTATGGCGACGCACTCGACATCTCCGTCTCGATCAGCGAATGGCGCACCAAGAGTTTTGTGCAAACCTACCGCATCACCCGCGCCAGGGCAGACGGGAGCGAGCCGGACCTGATCATGGAGTGTGAAGAGGTGCGCATCTTCGCCGCCAAACGGGACGATGGCCCGGGCATCCGGGCTGTGCCCGCTCCGGCGGAAATCCGCCGTTTGTGTGAATAAGAAACCATAAGGAACCTGCCATGGCCAACAAGACACTTCGAATCGGTGTAATGGGTTGCGGCAACATCGCGCGCCAGTTTGCCGCCGCCGTGGCGAAGAGCCCGCATGTCACCGTGGCCGCCGCTGCCAGCCGCGATGCCGCCAAGGCGCTGGAGTTTGCCCAGGCCTTCGGCCTTGCGCGCCACTACGGCAGTTACGAAGCCTTGCTGGCCGATGCCAGCCTGGACATCATCTACGTGGCCTTGCCCAACAGTATGCACTTGGAGTGGGTGGTGAAGGCGGCGCAAAGCGGCAAACACGTGCTGAGCGAAAAACCGCTGGCCTTGACCCTGGCCGAGGCGAAAACCATGTTTGCCGCAGCGAAGCTGCAAGGCGTGATGCTGCTCGAAGCCTACCCGTATTGGTTTCAGCCCCAAACGCGCGACATGCTGCAGCTCATCCACAGCGGCGCGATTGGCCAGGTGCGCAACGTGCACGCCAGTTTCGGCTTCAACCTTCTGCAAGCGCCCAACGTGCAAAACAACATCCGCATGTTGCCCAATATGGGCGGTGGCGCCTTGCTGGACGCGGGCAGTTACGCCATGAGCCTGATCCGCCTGGCCATGGGTGATGCGCCCGAACGCGTGATGGCGCACGCCACGCTGGCCACCAGTGGCGTCGACATCGCCACCTCGGCCACGCTGCTGTATTCAGGCGGGCGCAGCGCTCAATTGTTTTGCGCGATGAACGTGGGTTACCACCGGGTGGCGACGATTTTGGGCTCTGCCGGCGTGATTGAAACCGAGTTTTTGAACCACACCTCGCAAGACCCGAACCACCCGCTCAAGTATTTGCCCAGCCTGATGCGGGTGCGCCGGGGTTTTGCCGGCACGCTGCCGCTAGAAGAAGTGCGCTCGGCCACGGGCAGCGGTTTTGCCTTTTGCGCCGAGGCGTTTGCCCGCGTGATCCACGCGAAAGACTTTGCCGCCATTGACCGAGCGGCACAGGCCAGTTGCGACATTGCCGCCACGCTCGAGGCGATGGCGCAAAGTTCCCGCAGCGGCCAGGCCGTCAGCCTTTAAGCCCCGCTGCGCCGGCAGTGGCGCCCGCCCGCGCCAACGCGGCAGGCAATACCTCGGGGTTCACCACGTGTTGCGGCATCTGGCCATTTAAAATGGCCGCCATGTCGTCGGCCATGCTTTGGAAGATCCGACGCATCGCAGCCTGCGAAGTGGCCAGTGAATGCGGCGACCCGGTGAAACGCGGGTGCGCAAACAGCGGGTGCGAGGTGTCGGGCGGGGAAGGCTCGAAGACGTCAATGCCAACGCCGGCAAGCCGCCCCTCCACCAGCATCTCGTACAAGGTGTCGTAAGCACTGACGCCATCCACCACACCGCCGCGCGCCAGGTTGATAAAGTAGGCGCCCGGCTTGGCCTGCTCCAGCCGCGCGCGGTTCATGAAGCCACGGGTTTCGTCGGTGAGCGGGCAATGCAGCGAGATGAAGTCCGACTGGCCCATCAGTTCATCGAGCCCCACCAGTTCCACGCCCCGCGCGGCGGCAGCGGGGGCGCTCACATACGGGTCATGTGCGATGAGTCGCATGTTGAAGGGTTTGGCCATTTCCGCCAGCAAGCCGCCGATGCGGCCCAGGCCAACGATGCCCAGCGTGGCGCCGTCGAGGTCGCGGCTCTGATGCGTATAGCGGCTCTTCCAGTGGCCGCACTGGATTTCACCGTTCCAGAACGCGATGTCTTTGCACAGCGCCAGCATGAAGGCCAGCGCCGCCTCGGCCACGGCACGCGCGCCCACGCCGGGTGTGTAGACCACCGGTATCGAGCGGGCCGTGGCAGCGGCGATGTCGACCGTGTCGTAACCCACGCCGGTGCGGCCGATCACGCGCAAGCCCGGTGCGGCGTCCATCACAGCGGCGGAGATGGGCGCCGCGCCGCGCACCACCAGGGCCACTGCGCCGGCGATTTCGCGCGCCAGGTCTGCCGCCTCAAACGAGCTGGCCAGCCGGATCGGGCCATGGCGGCCGAGCACCTTTTGGGCGTAGTCGTTCAGGGGCTGGGTGGCGTAGACAAATGGGTTCATGGAGGTTCTTGATGAATGCTATAATTAATATAGCATAGTGTCGCCTTTTTACGTGACTTGAGTGGCGATTTGGCTGATTTTTTCAGAAAAACGGTTGAAATCGCGCAATTGTTAACACCCATGTTAACAATTGGGTAAACCGCCACCACAGCACCCGCCGCGCCCTTTCAGGCCAGCGCGCCCATCCAGCGGACGAGCCAGGCTCAGGGCTTCTTGCCCAAACCCAAACGTGCCGCACCTTCGGTGTAAAGCTTGACCTTCTCGGCCATGAAGGCGTCCATCTCGTTGACACCCACGTTCACCAGCTCAAAGCCGCTTTTGGCCGCCAGCTCTTTCATCTCGGGGTCGTTGTTCAGGGCCATCCACATGTCGGCGATGCGTTTGCGGGCTTCGGGCGGTGTGGATTTGGGCACGCCGATGCCGCGGTAGGCGCCATCGACCCAGTTCACACCGAGCTCCTTGAAGGTCGGCACGTCGGGCATCAGCGGGTGGCGCGCCTCCATCGCCACGGCCAGCGGGCGGATGCGGGTCTTGTTGTTGATGGCGAAGGCGGTGTAGGTCATGGCGCCATCGACCTGCGTGCCCATCACCGAGGTGGCCATGTCGCCGGTGCCCTTGAAAGGCACGTAAATCGTTTGCACGCCGAAGGCCGCGTTCATGCGCTCGTGCGCTGCGTGGTTGGCCGAGTTCTGCCCCGAGCCGCCCAGGCTCAGCTTGCCGGGGTTGGCCTTGGCGGCCTTCAGAAACTCGGCAAAATTCTTGATCGGGCTTTGCTCCGGCACCACCAGAATGTCAGGCGTGTAGTGGAACCAGAACACCGGCGTGATGTCTGCCGTTTTGTACTGCACCTGGCCTTCGAGCGGCTGGAACACGATGTGCGGCAGATTGATGCCCACCACGTTGACGCCATCTGCCGGCAGCTGGTTCATCTGGCTCCACATCAGCGCGCCGCCCGCGCCCGCCTTGTACTGGATGATGGTTTCAATCGCCGCGCATTTTTTCTTCAACACCATTTGCTGGTGGCGGGCAGACAGGTCCGACTCGCCGCCCGGCGGGAAGGCCTGGAAATACTGGACGTTTTTATCCGGGCAGGCCTGGGCCAATGCATTGCCTACGGCCCATGGGGCCACGCAGAAAAAGACCACGGCAGGAATCAGTTTTTTCATCGTCAATCTCAAAAAAATACGGGTTGGCAGCAACAATAGGGTGAACCATAACGGCCTTGAACCCGAATTTCAAGATGACAAACCCCATGAACACCACACCATTCAAAACCCTGCTCACAGCCACCACGCTTTGCCTTGCCAGCTTTGCGGGCCTGGCGCAAACCTACCCCAGCAAAGCCATCACACTGGTGGTGCCCAACCCGCCCGGCGGTTTTGTTGACGCGTCGGCGCGCATTTTGTCGGACTCGCTGGCCAAAGTCACCGGCCAGTCGGTGGTGGTGGACAACAAGGGCGGCGGCAGCGGCAACGTGGCCTACCAGTTTGCGGCGCGCGCCAATGCAGATGGCTACACGCTGCTCAACTCGTACTCGGCCTACCACGTCGGCAACCCCAACCTCACGCCCAAGCTGCCGTGGGCGCAGAAAGATTTCGCCGCCGTGGCGCTGATCACCGTGGCCACCAACGTGATAGCCATCCACCCTTCGGTACCGGCGAACAACCTGGCTGAATTCACCGCTTATGTGAAGAAAAACCCGGCCAAGCTCAGTTACGCCTCGCAGGGCAATGGCTCGCTCTCGCACATCGGCACCGAGATGTTCAAGCAGCAGACGCAAAGCAGCATCGTGCACATCCCGTACCGGGGCTCAGGCCCGGCGGTGCAGGATGTGCTCTCAGGCCAGGTGCAGGTTTTCATCACCACACCGCCTTCGGTGATGGGCCACGTGCAGGCCGGCAAACTCAAGGGTCTCGCGGTAACCAGCAAAACGCGCCACCCCAGCATGCCCAATGTGCCGACCACCGCCGAAGCTGGCATGAAAGGTTTTGAGCTCGAAGCCTGGGTGGGGATCTTCGCGCCTGCTGGCACGCCGGCAGACGTGGTGGCCAAACTCTCCAGCCAGATCAAAGCCGCTCTGGAACTGCCTGAAACCAAAACCCGCGCGGACACGGCTGGCATTGAGCTGCGTTATTTGCCACCCGCTGCGCTGGATGCGCTGGTGCAAAAAGACACCGAGTTCTGGGCCAAAACCATCAAGGCGGCGGGCATCACGGCGGATTGACACCCGATTGCCAGCAATCTCCCAGCAAATTTGGGGTAGCCTCGCAGCATGAATCTGCTGATCAAAAACGCGGCCTGCATCGCCACCCTGGACGGCACGCGCCGCGAGCTGGCCGACGCGTCGATCTTCATTCGCGGCACTCTGATCGAGTTTGTTGGCCCGATTGCGGACCTGCCGCCGCTGCTGTTGCAGAGCGCCCATGAGGTGATCGACGCGCGCCACCATCTGGTGACGCCCGGCCTGGTCAACACCCACCACCACATGTTCCAGTCGCTCACGCGGGCGATTCCTGCGGTGCAAAACGCCAAGCTGTTTGGCTGGTTGCGCGGCCTGTACCCGATCTGGGCGGGCTTGACCCCCGAGATGGTCCACGTCAGCACACAAGTGGCCATGGCCGAGCTGCTGCTCTCGGGCTGCACCTCCAGCAGTGACCATCTCTATATTTTCCCCAACGGTTGCCGCCTGGACGACAGCATCGAGGCCGCGCGCGACATCGGCATGCGCTTCACGGCATCGCGCGGCAGCATGAGTGTAGGCCAGAGCAAAGGCGGTTTGCCGCCCGACAGCTTGGTGGAGGCGGAAGACTTCATCCTGAAAGACTCACAGCGCCTGATCGAAAAATTTCACAACGGCGAACACGGCAGCATGACGCAGGTGGCGCTGGCGCCGTGTTCACCCTTCAGCGTCAGCCGCGAGCTGATGCACGAGTCGGCTTATCTGGCGCGCCTGCACAAGGTTCGCCTGCACACGCACCTGGCCGAGAACGACCACGACATCGCCTACACCCGCGAGAAATTCAACTGCACGCCCGCTGAATATGCCGAGAACCTGGGCTGGCTGGGCCACGACGTGTGGCACGCGCACTGCGTGAAACTTGACGACATGGGCATCTCGCTCTTTGCCGCATCCAAAACCGGCGTAGCCCATTGCCCGTGCAGCAACATGCGCCTGGCCTCGGGCATCGCGCCCATCCGCAAGATGCTCAACGCTGGCGTGCCCGTGGGCCTGGGCGTGGACGGCAGCGCCAGCAACGACGCCGCGCACATGGTCAACGAAGCGCGCCAGGCCTTGCTGCTGGCCCGAGTCGGCCGCGCCATGGCAGCACCTGAAACCCGCACCACGGCCCATGGAAGCCAGACTTTCTTCGGCTGCGACCTGGGCCCCGCCGAGATGACCGCCCGCGACGCGCTGGCGCTGGCCACACGCGGCGGCGCGCAGGTGCTGGGCCGCAGCGACATTGGCCACATCGCCCCCGGCATGTGCGCCGACTTCGCGCTCTTCGACCTGCGCACGCTCGGCTTTGCCGGTGGCGCCGTGCACGACCCGGTGGGCAGCCTGATGTTGTGCGCCAGCAGCCATGCGGCTTACACCATCGTCAATGGCAAGGTGGTGGTGCGTGAAGGCCAACTCGCCACGCTGGAGCTGGCGCCGCTGCTTGAGCGGCACAACCGGCTGGCGGTTCAACTCGCCAGTGCAGCAAGCTGAAGCTGAAATACAGGAGCAGCGATGAGTTCACCCCGTATGCCCGCAATGTTTTTGCCCCACGGCGGCGGGCCGTCTTTCTTCATGACCGGTGAGCGCAAACGCCTGTACCAGCCCACGGAAGACTTCCTTCGCAGCGTTCGAAGCACCCTGCCCGCCACGCCCACGGCAATCCTGCTGGTCACGGCGCACTGGGAAACCCCTGTGCCCAGCTTCACCGGCGGCGCGCGGCCGGAACTGATTTACGACTACTACGGCTTTCCACCTGAAACCTACGCGATTGACTACAAAGCCCCTGGCGACCCTGCGCTGGCAGCGCGCGCGGCGGCCTTGTTGCAGGGCGCCGGCATTGCGGCCAGAGTGGAGCCCGACCATGGCTGGGACCACGGCGTTTTCGTCCCTTTGAAAGTGATGTTCCCCGACGCTGACGTGCCCGTGGTGGCCATGTCGCTGCAGGCCAGCCTGGACCCCGTGCTGCACTGCCGTTGCGGCGAAGCCCTGCGCCCCCTGCGCGACGAAGGCGTGCTGGTGGTGGGCAGCGGCATGAGCTTTCACAACCTGCGTCATTTCAGCCAGGGCGGCCCCGCGTCGCAGGCCTTTCATGACTGGCTGGACGAAGCCTTGAGCGGCAACAGCGCCGAGCGTACCCGCCAGCTTGGGCAATGGAGCCAGGCCCCCGGCGGGCGCTCCTCACACCCGCGTGAAGAACACCTGATCCCGCTGATGGTGGCCAGCGGCGCCGGGAGCGATGCGCCTGCGCGCAAGTTGTGGGCGGGGATGGTGGGACCTACCCACTTGGCGGGCTGGGCGTTTGACTAGGGCCGCTGTCGGCCGAGAGCGGCCGGTCAAGTCCGCAGGACGTCGCCCTTGAACGAATAGAGAATCGCCACCACCTCGTTGACTTCGGTCTGGCCGACTCCCTGGGCCTGCAATGCCGCGACAAAGTCGTCAATCGCAGCAATCAACTCCTGTTCGTTGGCATTCATCCCGGCATGGGCGGTTCGCATGTCGCGGCCCTCGTACTTCTGGGGTCCGCCGGAGCCTGCGCAGAAAAACTGGGTGCCCAGCACCTTCATGCGGGGCAAGTCTTTGCCGCGAAAGCGCGGAGCCAGCAGCGGATTCACCGCATGGCGATCAAGCGCGTCGTCAACAACTGCTGCAATGCGCTCAGCGCCGCCTAGCCGTTGGTAAAGTGAATCAGTCATGAAGCTTCCTTGGTGGGATGAATGTTGAAAGCCCAAGATTCGAATTCGAGATCACCCGGGTCAGGTTGGTCTGCGCGAAGTTCCCTACGCAGCTTGAAGAGCAGCTTGTCCAACCCGCATTCAAGCTGGCCGATCACATCTAGGGTCAGGGGTTCCGCCAGGGTCAGCATGACTGATCCACAGCCGGGCAGTGAGAGTTGTCGCATCGTCATGGGTGCTCCTTTTTCAATTTGCAGGCGGCAAATCTGCCTGCTGGGGGAGAGCATCGCGATGCCGTGTTCCTGAAACGTTCCTGGCTGTGCACGCGGTTGCGTGAACCCCCCGGAGGTAGCACACTGCAACTCCTATGGACACCCAACGCACCACCACCGGCCCGAGCCCCGCCACGCGCCTTGATGTGCATTTGCTTGGTCGCTTTGCGGTGTTCGTCGATCACGCCGCGATCCCGGCCCAGCGTTGGCCCAGTTTGCGTGCCACCCAACTCGTGCAGTTGCTGAGTCTGGCGCCGCAGCATCGACTGACCCGCGAGCAGGCCATTGACGCGCTCTGGCCCGAACTTGCGCCCGAAGCGGGTGCCGCCAACCTGCGCAAGGCGGCCCATCACGCGCGGCAGGCGTTGGGCCGGCATGACGGTGTATTGATGCAGGGCGGCGAGTTGCGGCTGTGGCCCGACGGACCGGTAGCCGTCGACTCAAAAGACTTTGAGGTGCGGGCGCGGGCCGCATTGGACTTGCGTGACCCACAGACGTGCAGGGAAGTCGCCAATAGGTATACGGGTGATTTACTGCCCAGCGCCCGCTATGAGGCTTGGGCCGAACCGGCACGCGAGCGGCTGCACGCGTGCTTCACCGGCTTGCTGCGCGCCAGTTCCCAGTGGGAACGATTGGCGCAGGTGGAGCCCGGTGATGAACCTGCGCACCGGGAGTTGATGGCTGCGGAGCTTGCTGCCGGCAACCGGGCCGCGGCGATACGCTGGTATGCGCATCTGCGTGAAGCGCTCCGGCGGGATTTCGGCGTTGTGCCAGATCCGCAGACCGAAGCGGTGTACCAGCGCTGTGTCGCCGGCCTTCAGCCCGCCAGGGCGGCTTTCATTGGGCGCGGGATGTTGCTGGCGCAAGCCCTGGCGTGGTTGGAGATGGCCATCACCGATCGACCCGGCGCCATAGTGCTGCGCGGGCCTGCGGGCATTGGCAAGACCGCGCTGTGCCGTGAACTCGAAGCGCAGGCCAGCGGGCGCGGGTGGAGCGCGGTGCGTGCGGACGCCGCTCAACACGGTCGATCCTATGCCGTGATTTCGGCGCTGGTTGAGCGCATTTTGCTGGCAGACCGCAGTGCAGTGGACCGGGTAGGCATCCCGGCGCGCGCGGTGCTGGCTTTGCTCACGCAACTTGCTGGCCCGGCTTCGGCCTTGCTGGGACCCCTCAGCCGCCATCAGGTCATCGGCGCGTTTCGCCGGTTGTTGTTGGCCATGTCACATGGTGGCAGCATCCTCGTGCAGGTGGACGATGCGCACCTGATCGACGATGCCGATGCGGACGTCCTCATGCACCTTGCCAGCGCCGGACCGCCGGTGTGCCTGGTGCTGGCCATGCGCGCGCCGGCGCCAGCGTCGGAGCTGGCCCGGGGCCTGTTGCGCCTGGCGGGCAGCAACGTCGTGCGAACGCTGGACCTGGAACCTTTGGCCGATGGGGAAATGCGCCGCCTCATCCGTCAGTCGGCTCCAAAGGGCCTGCCCGAAGAGACCGTCACCCGGATCGTGAGCGATGCGCAGGGGAGCCCCTTTGCGGCCATTGAACTGGCGCGTGGTGTGGGCGCCGGGATGGACCAGCGCCTGCACCGCACTGCGGCCCAAGCCATCACCGCCCGGCTCTGTGACGTGCCAGAGGCCACGCTTGACGCGCTCAAGTGGATGGCGCTGGCGGGTGACGCCTTTGATGCCCAGACAGCGGCGGCCGTTCTGCCGGATGTCGAGACGCGTGCCTATGCAGTGCTGGATGCCGCGCTGGCTGCCGGTGTGCTGGTGCTGGTCGGCACCCAATACCGGTTTCGGCATGACTTGGTGCGCCAGGCCCTGGTCGACCAGATTGCGCCCCACCGCCGGCTGAAAATTCACCGCCAGGCCGCTCAACGCCTGGCTGGGCTTGATGCCGCCCCAGCCCTGATTGCACAGCACTGGATCGATGGCGGCAGCCTGCGCGAATCGGTTCCCTGGTTGCTTGCTGCGGCGGGTGATGCCGTCCGGCTGGCGGCTTTCGGCGATGCATTGCGCCATCTGGAGCCGCTGTTGCGCTTCCAGCCGGCCCATGCCGATGCCCTGCGATTGCGCGCCGAGGCTCTGGACGCGATGGGTCATCCGGCCGCCGTGGCGGCTTACCGGCTTGCGGCCGACGCGGCAGGCGAGCCCGGCGCCCATAACCTGCGCGCCAAGGGCGCCCTGGCGCAGATCAAGCAGGGAGATGCCAAGGGCGCTTTGCAGTCGCTCGAAGGCTTGCGTCCGACCAGTGTGGAGGGCCGCCTTTGCCAGGCGCTGACCTACAGCGGCGCTGCTGCCATGGGTGCCGTGGATCCCGCCATGGGCACCCAAAAATCGGCCGAGGCGCGGCGTCTTGCGCTGGATTCCGGCGATACGGCAGCCATCGTGGTGGCTTCTTGGGCGCAGGCGGCCGCAGCCCACGCGCGCGGCGAACTGCACCGCAGCATCTGGGCTGACTTGCAGGAAACGGCCCATGTGCCGCACCTCGCCATGCGCGTGTTTGACGGGCAGCTTTGCATTGCGCAGCGCTTTCTCTACGGCGCGCGGCCCTATGCCGAAGTCATCGACTTCGCCAAGTCGCTGGCCGCCGAGGCGCAGCGCATCGGCGCGGCGCGGGGATATGCGTTTGGCATCACGATGCGCGGCGAAGCCGAACTGCTTTCGGGCAACCTCCCTGCGGCCGAAGAGCATCTCACGCAGGGCGCACGACTGCACCGCGCCATTGGCGGCTCCACCGGAGAGGCCTTCTCGCTGCAGCGGCTCTCGGAAGTGGCGGTGCACCGGGGCCGACCCCATGACGCCCGTACGCTTCTCGACGAGGCGCTGGATGTCGCGCGCCAGACAGATGTGGGTTTTCATCTGCTGGACCGCATCTACGGTACTTACCTGCAGCTCGCAGACAGTCCGGCCGCAGCGCTGCGCGCGCTCGAAGAGGCCCGGGCCGCAGTGAATGGCCCGCTGGAGACCTGCCCCGGATGCCGCATCACGCTCACCGTGCCAGCGGCGATTGCAGCCGCCCGGGCCGGGCGGCTTGATCTGGCAGAGGACTATGCCTCCCAGACTTCTTATCTGGCCAATGTGGTCATGCGTCTGCCGGCTTGGCATGCCGCCCATGATGAAGTTCGCGGGCACATCGGGCTGGCTGGCGGTGAAGACGCTGTGGCGGTTCATTCAAAGTTTTCCGAAGCGGCAGCGCGCTTTCGAGGCGCAGGACATCCGATTGACGCCGCACGCTGCGACCATTTTGCGGCGAATGCGCTTGCGGTTTCAGGCGGCTAGCCAAGCTTCTGCGGTCACTGCAATGGAGATTCGCAAGCCCGGAATAGCGAAGCCGAGCGCCCACCACTTAGCACCGGCTACGGCGTTTTCGCCCCTGTCTCAAACCACTTCCTGATCACCCCCCGCTCCTCGTCGGTGATGCCGGTCGAGTTGTTCATGGGCATCACTTTGGTCACCACCGCCTGTTGGTAAATGTTCTGCGCATGCAGCTTCAATTGTTCCGGTGAATCAAAGCGCACGTTTTTCATCTGCACCTGCGCGCCGTGGCACATGAGGCAGCGCTGCTCCAGCACTTTGACGACGGCGACGTAGTCGGC
>JANMMR010000262.1:0-4486 GCA_031373455.1 Rhodoferax sp. | reverse complement strand
ATATCGGCCTTGCCGCCGCCTTTACCCCCAACCTGCGCGGCGATGTAATTCACCAGCTCGCCGGCTTTGACCTGGGCGGTGTTGTCGGGTGTCACGCCCACGGCAATCTGCACCTTGCCGCCATCGACCACACCGAGCACCACGACGGCAGATTTCAGCTTGTCTTTGAGCTTGTCCATGGTGTCGCGCAAGGTTTTGGCGTCGGCGCCCTCCAACCGGGCCACCAGCAGTTTGAAGCGCTTGCCGTCTTTGCCGGTCACATCCACGGCCTGGCCCAGCATCTCGTCGCCCTGGGCGGAGGCCAGTTTGCCTTTGAGCGCAGTAACCTCTTTTTCCAGCGCCTTGACATGATCCAGCACATGGTGAAGGCGATCATTCATTTCCACTGGCGGCGCTTTCAAGCTGGCGGCGGCGCGGCCCACGCTGTCTTCGAGCTGCTGCAAATACGCAAGCGCGTTGTGCCCGGTGACCGCTTCGATGCGCCGAACACCTGCCGCCACGCCACCTTCCGCTACCACCTTGAAAAGGCCAATGTCGCCGGTGCGCTGCACATGGGTGCCGCCGCACAACTCGCGGCTGCTGCCAATGTCGAGCACCCGTACATGGTCGCCATATTTCTCGCCGAACAGCATCACTGCGCCGGTTTTCTGCGCGGATTCAATGTCCATCACGCGCGCCTGCGTGGCCGCGTTGGCAAGGATTTCGGCATTGACCTTGGCCTCGATCTCGCGGGTTTGCGCGTCTGTCACCGGGCCGTTGTGGGTGAAGTCAAATCGCGTGCGATCCGCGTTCACCAAACTGCCTTTTTGCTGCACGTGCTCGCCCAGCACTTCCACCAACGCCTTGTGCATCAGGTGCGTGACGCTGTGGTTGCGCATGGTGGCGGCGCGCACGGTCAGGTTGACCTGCGCATGCACGCTGTCGCCCAGCTTGAGCGTGCCGTTGCTCATCGTGCCGTGGTGGCCGAAGACGTCGGCCTTGATTTTTTGCGTGTCATCGACCTTGAACACGTTTTCCGCTGGCACGGCATTGTCGCCCCACGGCTCGCTGGCGATCACGCCCTCGTCGCCCACCTGGCCGCCGCTTTCGGCGTAAAACGGTGTGGTATTGAGCACCACCACACCGTTTTGGCCGGCATTTAGTTCAGCGACCGGGCTGCCGTCCACATACAGCGCCAACACTTTGGACGCCGCTTCAAGCTTGTCGTAGCCGACAAAGTCGTTGCCCTCGCCGCTGTAGTCCAGCGCCTTGTCCATCTTGAATTTGCCAGCTGCGCGGGCCGTGGCTTTCTGCTTGTCCATTGCGGCGTTGAAGCCTACTTCCTCAACCAGCACGCCACGCTCACGGCACACGTCTTGCGTTAAGTCAAGTGGAAATCCATAGGTATCGTGAAGTTTGAACGCAACTTCACCGGGCAACAGGCTAAATTTGACACTGTTAGAACTCAGCTCTCCACCACGCTGCTGGTCGACATTCAGATCGCTGGTTGCAGTCATCTTGTAGAACTCGTGATCTAGTATGTCCATCCCGGTTGCCAGCGTCTCGTAGAAACGCTCTTCTTCAACCCGCAGCACTTCCATCACCCGCGCCGCATCATTCTTCAAACGCGGATAGGCGTCGCCCATCATCTCCACCAGCGTCGGCACGAGTTTGTGGAAAAACGGCTTCTTCTGCCCCAGCTTGTAGCCATGGCGGATGGCGCGGCGGATGATGCGGCGCTGAACGTACCCCCGCCCGTCGGCAGAAGGGATCACGCCGTCGCTCACCAAAAACGCCGAGGCGCGGATGTGTTCGGCAATCACGCGCAGGCTCTTGTTGTTGAGGTCTGTGCAGCCCGTTTCACGCCCTGCGGCCTTGATCAGCGCGTCAAAAATATCGATCTCGTAATTGCTGTGCACGTGTTGCAGGATGGCGGCCAGGCGCTCCAGGCCCATGCCGGTGTCAACGCAGGGCGCAGGCAGCTTGACGAGCGAGCCGTCGGCCTGCATGTCGAACTGCATGAAGACGTGGTTCCAGATTTCGATAAAGCGGTCGCCGTCTTCACCGGGGCTGCCCGGGGGGCCGCCAGGAATGTGCGGGCCGTGGTCGTAAAAAATCTCGCTGCACGGGCCGCAGGGGCCAGTGTCGGCCATCATCCAGAAATTGTCTGACTTGTATTTGCCACCCTTGTTGTCGCCAATGCGGATCACGCGCTCAGGCGGCAGGCCGATTTCTTTCGTCCAGATGTCGAAGGCTTCGTCATCATCGATGTAGATGGTGGCGGTGAGTTTTTCCGGCGGCAGTTTGTAGACCTGCGTCAACAGCTCCCAGCCCCACTTGAGCGAATCGCGCTTGAAGTAGTCGCCAAAACTCCAGTTGCCCAGCATCTCGAAGAAGGTGTGGTGGCGCGCGGTGTAGCCCACGTTTTCCAGGTCATTGTGTTTGCCGCCGGCGCGCAGGCAGGCCTGCACACTCGCGGCGCGCACGTAGGAGCGTTTGTCTGTGCCCAGGAACACGTCCTTGAACTGCACCATGCCGGAGTTGGTGAACATCAGCGTTGGGTCGTTGCCCGGCACCAGCGGGCTGGAGGCGACGACGGTGTGGCCCTTGCTGGCGAAGAAGTCGAGGAAGGACTTGCGGATGTCGGCGACTGAGAATACGGCGGCGGGTTGGGGACTTGTCATTTCAGCTCGTTGATTTGGTTTTTAGGAGATCAATTTTCACGCCGGGAAAGCGTTTGAAGTCTTTGTCGAAGGTGCCTACCCTCGCGTCGTGCTCGATGGCCAAAGCGCCAAGATGTGCGTCGTTGGCGAGATTGCCCCCTGTTCCGGCCGTCAGCAACAAGGCACCCAAGACACCGGCGTGCCTTTCGCCGGGGTGGACTACCCTTGCGCCGGCATGGCCAAGCCAATCGTCCATGATGCCGAGCGCGTCGGGCACCGACAAGGGCTGGGTCAATATGCCGGCCCGTGTTGACACACGCACAAATCCGACCAACACCAACCATGCAAAACCGACACCCCCGGTATCAGCGAGTGCGCTTTGCAACCAGGATCGGGCTACAGCGTGGTTGGGATGCGTCGTATCGACGGCATGGATCAAAACGTTGACGTCAGGCAGTTTCATGCGCCGCGACGCATTTTCGCAATGATGTCTTCATCCTCCAATTGAGCCGCCAAATGGTTCATATTGGTCTCGGCCACAAGCAAAGGCCCCATCGCAAACGTGCGTTGCACAAACTTCGGAATCTTCCTCGGAACGGCTTTGGCGTGCAAAGGCACGATCTTCGCCACGGGTTTGTTGTGCCGCGTGATAATCACTTCTTCGCCCGCTTCCGCCCGCGAGACGTACTCACTGAAATGCGTTTTCGCATCAAATAGACCAACAGCGCGCATGGCAGCTCCAAAAATTTGGTTGATTCAACCAGATTTTAGCATTATCCGTCCCGTGCATCCACCGCGAGCAGGATGGCGTCATCGGGGTTGCGTCCCTTGACCACATGGCCGCTGAAGTAAACTTCGGGGCCCAGCGCTTCGACGCTGCGGCACTTTTTTGCGGGTGTAGTTCAATGGTAGAACTTCTGCTTCCCAAGCAAATAACGTGGGTTCGATTCCCATCACCCGCTCCAAATTTTCTGCCAAATGGCTGAACCCCTCAAAAACCATTTCGGCGCCGACGTGCCACCGGCTATTGCAGCCATGGTTGCTGCCGTGCACCCTGCGTTTCCGGTCAAGCCATTCAACCGCGATGCGCTAGTGGGCTACGAGCCGCTGTCACTCACAGAACGCGGTTGGCACATCGCCCGCACACTGCGCCGGCATTTGCCAGATGACTTTCCCAAGGCCGTGGACATTCTGGTGCGCTCAAGCAGCCAGTCCAGCGGACGCAACGTGGGCTCGGGCATGGGTGGTTTCCTGTTCATGCCGCATTGCTTTTACGTGGCGGAATATGGGCTGGATCATTTTGAAGAATCCATGGCAGCGCAATATGCCCTGACACAGCGCTTCACCTGCGAATTCTCCATCCGGCCTTTTTTGACCAAACACCAGGCCGCGACCCTGAAACGCCTGCACGAGTGGGCCAAGGATCCCAGCGACCATGTGCGCCGCCTGGTCTCCGAAGGCACCCGCCCCCGTCTCCCATGGGCGATGCGGTTGCCCGCGTTTCAGGCTGATCCGTCGCCTGTGCTCGAATTGCTGGAACGGCTCAAGGACGACCCTGCCCTGTATGTCCGCCGCTCGGTGGCGAACAACCTGAACGACATCGGCAAAGACCATCCGGGCGCGCTCAGCGATGTCGCCAGACGATGGCTGAAAGATGCCACGCCAGAACGTGGTTGGATTGTCAAACACGCGTTGCGTTGGGCTGTCAAGCAGGGTGAGCCCGGGGCCTTGGGCGCCCTGGGTTTTGGCAAAGCGGCGCGGGTGGAACTCTCCGACACCAGCATTCTGCCGAAGAAGGCGCGCATCGGCGGCGAGGTGACCGTGGCTTTTGAACTGCGCAACCC
>JANMMR010000406.1:0-5020 GCA_031373455.1 Rhodoferax sp. | reverse complement strand
GCCGTGTTCCACATCCTGATCATCGTACTGCAGGCGTTTGTGTTCATGATGCTGACGTTCGTTTACCTCGGTCAGGCGCACGATTCACATTGAGTTTGGTTTTGGTTGGTTTGGATATCTGGTTCGTTTTCTTTTTCGCTTTTTTTAAGTTCTTTAAGGAGTCATCATGGAAGTTATCGGTTTTGTCGCATTGGCTGCTGGCCTCATCATTGGTCTGGGCGCTATGGGTGCTTGTATCGGCATTGGCGTCATGGGTAGCAAGTACCTCGAAGCAGCCGCACGCCAGCCCGAACTCATGGGTGAACTGCAAACCAAAATGTTTCTGCTGGTTGGCCTGATCGATGCTTCCTTCATTATCGGAACCGGTATTGCCCTGTGGTTCACCACGGCCAATCCGTTCCTGGCCCAGCTCGCCAACCTGCCCAAGTAATTCTTCCCCAGGCATATTGCTTTTCGGAGAAAAACTATGAGCATTAACGGAACCCTGGTGGCGCAAGCCATCGTATTCGCGCTCTTGGTGCTGTTCACGATGAAATTCATCTGGCCGCCGGTTGCTGCTGCGCTTGATGAGCGTGCCAGCAAAATCGCCGACGGGCTCGCCGCCGCCGACAAGGCCAAAGCCGAATTGACCAACGCCAACAAGCGTGTGGAAGACGAGCTGGCCAAGTCGCGCACCGAGACAGCCAGCCGTCTGGCTGACGCCGAGCGTCGTGGGCAGGCCATCGTGGAAGAGGCGAAGGCCAAAGCCGTCGTTGAAGCCAACCAGATCATTGCCCAGGCCAAAGCCGAAGCGGATCAACAGACCGTGAAAGCACGCGAAACCTTGCGCGACCAAGTGGCCGCTCTGGCTGTGAAGGGTGCTGAACAGATCCTGCGCAAAGAGGTCAACCCGCAAGTCCATGCCGACTTGCTGGGCCGCTTGAAGACCGAGCTGTAAGAGGAACATATGGCTGAATTCGCCACCATTGCCCGCCCGTATGCCGAAGCTTTGTTCAAGGCATCGAAATCGGACTTGGGTGCAACGGCCACTTGGGTTGGCGCATTGAAAACGATTGCTGAAAACCAGCAATTGCAACAATTTGCCATTAACCCCAATGTGACCGACACGCAAGTGTTTGATGTCATTTCGGGTGTGGCCAAAGTGCAATTGCCCGAGATCGCCAAGAACTTCCTGCGCACGGTCATTGAAAACGGCCGGTTGAGCGCTCTGCCGGAAATTGCCACGCAGTTTCACGCATTGGTCAACAGCCAAAGCGGCTCGTCGGATGCGGTGGTTTACAGCGCGTTTCCGATTGATGGCGCGGCCTTGACTGAAGTCACGGCTTCACTTGAAAAGCGGTTTGGCCGCAAACTCAATGTGAAAGTTGCCTTGCAGCCGGACTTGATCGGCGGTATTCGTGTGGTGGTGGGCGACGAGGTGCTGGACACGTCAGTCAAAGCCCGTCTGGAACAAATGAAAGTGGCACTCTCGGCTTGAGGCATTTGCCGCACGCCGCAGATCCAATTAACTTTAAAAGAGGATACGAGTCATGCAACTCAATCCAGCAGAAATTTCTGAACTGATCAAGACCCGCATCGAAGGCCTCACCGCCACGAGCGATATCCGCAACCAGGGCACCGTGGTGTCCGTGACTGACGGCATTTGCCGCATTCACGGTCTGTCCGACGTGATGGCCGGCGAGATGCTGGAGTTCCCCGCAGGCTCTGACGGCCAGCCCACTTATGGTTTGGCGCTGAACCTCGAGCGCGACTCGGTCGGCTCCGTGATTTTGGGTGAATACGAGCACATCTCCGAAGGCGACACCGTCAAATGCACAGGCCGTATTCTGGAGGTGCCGGTTGGCCCTGAGTTGCTTGGGCGCGTGGTCAACGCGCTGGGCCAGCCTATCGACGGCAAAGGCCCCATCAACGCCAAAATGACCGACGTGATCGAAAAGGTCGCGCCTGGCGTGATCGCCCGTAAATCCGTTGACCAGCCCATGCAGACCGGCTTGAAGTCGATTGACTCCATGGTTCCCGTGGGTCGAGGTCAGCGCGAGTTGATCATTGGCGACCGCCAGACCGGTAAAACGGCTGTGGCGATTGACGCCATCATCAACCAGAAGGGTCAGAACATGACCTGCATCTACGTTGCAATTGGCCAGAAAGCCTCGTCGGTCAAGAACGTTGTGCGTTCGCTGGAAGCCGCTGGCGCGATGGCTTACACCACCGTTGTAGCTGCCACCGCGTCTGAATCAGCCGCCATGCAGTATGTGAGCGCCTACTCTGGCTGCACCATGGGCGAATACTTCCGCGATCGCGGTCAAGACGCGCTGATTGTGTACGATGACTTGTCCAAACAAGCCGTGGCTTACCGCCAGGTGTCCTTGCTGCTGCGCCGCCCACCAGGTCGCGAAGCCTACCCCGGCGACGTGTTTTATCTCCACAGCCGCTTGCTGGAGCGTGCCGCCCGCGTGAACGAGAAATACGTCGAAGACTTCACCAAAGGTGCTGTCAAAGGCAAAACCGGTTCCTTGACCGCTCTGCCCATCATTGAAACCCAGGCTGGCGACGTTTCGGCCTTCGTGCCCACCAACGTGATTTCCATCACCGACGGCCAGATCTTTTTGGAAACCTCGCTGTTCAACGCCGGCATTCGCCCCGCGATCAACGCCGGTATTTCGGTGTCCCGCGTGGGTTCTGCTGCGCAGACCAAGGTTATCAAAGGCCAATCCGGCGGTATCCGTACCGACCTGGCCCAGTACCGTGAGTTGGCTGCATTTGCGCAGTTTGCGTCCGATTTGGACGAAGCCACCCGCAAGCAGCTGGACCGGGGCGGCCGCGTGACGGAATTGCTCAAGCAAACCCAATACAGCCCTCTGCCCATCAGCCTGATGGGCGCTTCGCTGTTCGCAGTGAACAAAGGTTTCATGGACGACATCGCTGTCAACAAAGTGTTGGCGTTTGAGCACGGCTTGCACGCATGGCTCAAGGACAAACACGCGGCATTGCTGGCCAAAATCGAAGACTCCAAGGCACTTGATAAAGACGCTGAAGCCGAATTGCTGGCCGCTACAGGCGCCTTCAAGAAGACTTTCGCCTGATTCCCAGCCCATTGTTGAATAAATAAAGGGGCCCTTATGGCATCAGGCAAGGAACTACGGACGAAGATCAAGTCGGTGGAGAACACCAAGAAAATCACCAAAGCCATGGAGATGATCTCGGTGTCCAAGATGCGCAAGGCGCAGGAGCGCATGCGCGCGGCCCGGCCTTACAGCGAAAAGATCCGCAACATTGCCACCAACCTGGGCAAAGCCAATCCCGAGTATGTGCACCCATTTTTGAAGCCCAATCCGAATGCCAAATCGGTCGGTTTCATTGTGGTGACCACCGACAAGGGTTTGTGCGGCGGTTTGAACACCAACCTGTTTCGCGCTGTCACGCTGAAGCTGCGCGACGCGCAAACGGCGGGTCAATCACCGCTGTCGGTGGCGATTGGCGGAAAAGGCCTCGGGTTTTTGAACCGCATTGGCGCCAAAGTCGTCTCGCATGTGACGCATTTGGGCGACAAACCACACCTGGACAAATTGATCGGCCCGGTCAAGGTGCTGCTGGACGCCTACATCAAGGGTGAAGTCAGCGCCGTGTACTTGAGTTACAACCGGTTCATCAGCACCATGCGGCAGGAGCCGGTGCTGGAGCAGCTGTTGCCTTTGTCGGCCGCAAAAATGCAGGCCGAAACCAAGGCCAGTGGCACGCAACACGCGTGGGACTATATCTACGAGCCCGATGCCCAAGTGGTGATCGACGAGTTGCTGGTGCGTTACGCAGAAGCCCTGGTTTACCAGGCCGTGGCCGAAAACATGGCCAGTGAACACGCAGCCCGCATGGTGGCCATGAAAGCCGCCACCGACAACGCCGGCAACGTGATTGCCGAGCTGAAACTGGTTTACAACAAAACGCGCCAGGCGGCGATCACGAAAGAACTTTCGGAAATCGTCGCCGGGGCAGCTGCGGTTTAGACGCCGCCAAAACGGTTTTTGAAGAATTTTTGATTTTATTTTTGGAGCAAAAGTGATGGCTCAAGCAAATGTGAATGCAGGCGTTGAAGGCAAGATTGTGCAATGTATTGGCGCGGTGGTTGACGTGGAATTTCCCCGCGACAAGATGCCCAAGATTTACGACGCGCTCAAGATGGAAGGCTCCAACTTGACGCTGGAAGTCCAGCAACAATTGGGTGATGGCATCGTGCGCACCATTGCGCTGGGCTCCTCTGACGGACTGCGCCGCGGCACTATGGTCAAAAACACCGCACAGGCGATCATGGTCCCTGGGGGCATAGCCACACTGGGCCGCATCATGGACGTGTTGGGTGCACCGATTGACGAGCGTGGCCCGGTCAATTCCGACCTGCACATGTCGATCCACCGCAAAGCGCCGGCTTACGATGAGCTGAGTCCTTCCCAGGAGCTGCTGGAAACCGGCATCAAGGTGATCGACCTGGTGTGCCCGTTTGCCAAGGGCGGCAAAGTGGGTCTGTTCGGTGGCGCCGGTGTGGGCAAGACCGTGAACATGATGGAGCTCATCAACAACATCGCCAAGGCGCACTCGGGTCTGTCCGTGTTCGCCGGTGTGGGCGAGCGCACCCGTGAGGGCAATGACTTCTACCACGAGATGGCGGACTCTGGTGTGGTGAACCTCGAGAAACTCGAAGACTCCAAGGTGTCGATGGTTTACGGCCAGATGAACGAGCCTCCAGGCAACCGTTTGCGCGTGGCGTTGACCGGTTTGACGATTGCCGAATCATTCCGTGACGAAGGCAAAGACGTTTTGTTCTTCGTGGATAACATCTACCGCTACACGCTAGCCGGTACCGAAGTGTCCGCGCTGTTGGGTCGTATGCCATCCGCCGTGGGTTACCAGCCGACGTTGGCTGAAGAAATGGGTCGCTTGCAAGAGCGTATCACCTCAACTAAAACTGGTTCGATCACTTCAATTCAAGCCGTGTATGTTCCAGCGGATGATTTGACTGATCCATCCC